>JBIJAP010000323.1:0-4432 GCA_044345715.1 Rubrivivax sp. | reverse complement strand
TTGGTGCTTTCGAGCTGCACGCCAAAGCCCCAGAGGCGTGCCACGTGCTTCAGCACCTCGGCGGCGGTGTCGTGCAGCGGGCGGTCGTTGTGCTGGTAGTGGCGCAGCGTGAGGCTGCGGTCGCCGCGCAGGTTGACGTTCCAGACCTGGATGTTGGGCTCGCGGCTGCCGAGGTCGTACTGGTGGCTCAGCATCTCGCGCACGCGTCGGTAGCCGCGCTCGTCGTGGATGGCGGCCACTTCGTACTCGGCCGCTTTCTCGTCGTCGCGGATGGCGAACAGGCGCAGCTCGCGCATCAGCTTCGGGCTCAGGTACTGGCCGATGAAGCTCTCGTCCTTGAAGTTGCGCATCGCCTCGTGCAGCGTCGGCAGCCAGGGCTTGCCGGCGATGTCGGGGAACCAGGCACGGTCTTCTTCGGTGGGGTGCTCGCAGATGCGCTGGATGTCGGTGTACATCGCGAAGCCCAGCGCATACGGGTTCAGGCCGCTGTACGCCGGGTGCCCCACCGGCGGCTGGAAGATGACGTTGGTGTGCGACTTCAGCCACTCGATCATCACGCCGTCGGTCAGGAAGCCGTCGTCGTACATCGTGTTCAGGATGCGGTGGTGCCAGAAGCAGTTGTGGTTGATGAAGCAACTGGCCTTGTAGGCGTGCGAGTGCTCGACGCTGAAATCGACCACGGGCCCGGTGTCGTGGTCGATGGACTCGATGGTGGTGTGGTCGTGCTTCTTCAGAAACCAGCGTGTGTCGTCGAGCGCTTGCTGAAGGGCGGCTTGCTTGGCTGGCAGCCGAAAGCCGATCTCCCGCTGGTACAGCCGCAGATCGCTGCCGGTGATGACGAGGCGATGCGTGCCGTCGCGCTGGGGCCTGACCGAGCACACCAGCCCCAGGTTCAGCAGCAGCAACTGCTCGGTGCGCAGCAGCGCCTGGCTCTTGCTCACCAGGATCACCTGGCGATCAGCCACCGACACGCAGCCGTCGGTGTCGAAGTGTCCGCGCAGGAAGGCGGCCACCACGGCGCGCGGCGAGCGCAGCACGAGCTCGGGCACGGTCTTGCGGCCGGCAGCGCCCGTGCCTTGGGCGAAGTGGAAGTTCTCCACCAGCACCCGCGCCAGCGCGGCGCTGTGCACGGTGCTGTTGAAGTGGTTCCTGTCGGGGCGACGGCGGGCCTGGAGACCGAACTGCGCGAACAGGGTCTGCTCGAAGAAGTCGAGCAAGACGGCGTCTTGTGACGTCAGGTTGATGCGCCCGGAGTGCGTGGTCTCGACGAAGCCGTCGCCGGTCAGCTGCCCCAGCACCTCGGCCAGGTCGGCATCCAGCGTGGCCGGACGGCGAGGCAGATCGTCGGCACTGCGCAGGGTGAGCGGCAACCCCACATCGGCCTTGATTGCCAACCACTCGGCCTGGCAGGCCGCCAGGCGCGCGGCATGATCGGCGGACACGCGCAGCTGCCGGTGGCCCGACTGCCACTTCAGGAAGGTGAGCATGGACAAACCGTGCCGGGTGCACACCTCGGCCAGCCGCGGCCGGCTGGCGGTGTCGTAGTCGATGGCTGCGGGCTGCGATGCAAACACACCGTGGCCGCGCCGGATCTCGACGCTGTCGCCCACGCGCAGGGCCTGCAGCTCCACCCACTGGTCGCCCAGCAGCACCTTGTGGTCGGCGCCGCCATGCAGCACGTAGCCGTGACGGGTGGTGATGCGCACGCGCGGCTTTTGGGGGTGCGAGAACCAGTTGACGACGCGGTTGCCGTCCTCGACCCGACCATCGAACTGCGTGTCGACCAACTCCTGGGCCGGCATCAGCCCGTGATCGGTGACGATGAGGGTGTCGCCGGTGACGCAAGCCCAGCCTTCATTCATGACCTGCGTCTGCCGCTGCGGGTAGAAGTACTGCGCCACCTTGCGCACGATGCGCACGACCTCGCGCTGCCAGGGCTCCAGCAGCGGCGCGTTCTTCTCGATGAAGTACAGCAGGTTCTCCTGCGGCTCCTCGGGGAAGCGCTTGCTTTCGCTGGCCGAGGCCTCCTTCTCGGCCTTGCGCGGCAGCGTGCGCCAGAGGTCGTTGACCTGGCGCTGCGCGTACTCCTCGCGGTCTACCCGCTCGGCGAGTTCCTGCGCCAGGCTCTTGCGCGTGGGCCGGCGGTAGCGGTCGACGCCGTGGTTGGCCAGCGCGTGGCAGCTGTCGAGGAAGCCCTCGACCACGTCCATGCCGTGCTTTTCTTCGCAGGCCGCGACGTAGTTCTTGGCGTAGACGAGGTAGTCGATGATCGACGCCGCGTCCGTCCACATGCGGAACAGGTAGTTGCCCTTGAAGAAGCTGTTGTGGCCGTAGGCCGCGTGCGCGATGACCAGCGCCTGCATCGCCAGCGTGTTCTCTTCCATCAGGTAGCTGATGCAAGGGTTGCTGTTGATGACGATCTCGTAGGCCAGCCCCATGTGGCCGCGCTTGTAGTTCTTCTCGGTGGCAATGAACTCCTTGCCGTAGCTCCAGTGGCGGTAGTTCACCGGCATGCCCACGCTGGCGTAGGCATCCATCATCTGCTCGGCGGTGATGATTTCGAGCTGGTTGGGGTAGGTATCGAGGCCGAAGCGCGCCGCCGTGTCCGCGATGATGCGGTGGTAGCGCTCGACGAGCTCGAAGCTCCAGTCGCTGGGGCCGGGCAGCGGCGCGCCCGGGCGTTCGGCCAGCGGCAGGGGTTGCTCCAGGGCCAGCGGGTGGGGCTTCATGCGGCGACCTTCATGCTGCTTTGGCTCCTTCCTTCTTGAACAGATCGCGGAACACCGGGTAGATCTGGTCGGCGCTGGTGGCCTTGCGCATGGCGAAGTGCTGGTGCCCGCCCTGCAGCTGCGTGTACTCGTCCCAGAGGTTCTGTTCTTCCTCGGCCACCTGCACGTAAGCGAAGTAGCGCACCAGCGGCAGCAGCTTGTCGCTCAGCAGCTCGCGGCAACGGCCGCTGTCGTGGTGCCAGTTGTCGCCGTCGCTGGCCTGCGCGCCGTAGATGTTCCACTCACTCGGGTTGTAGCGGGCGCGGATGATCTCTTCCATCAGCACGAGCGCGCTGCTGACCACGGTACCGCCCGTCTCACGCGCGTGGAAGAAGTTCTGCTCGTCCACCTCTGAGGCCTGCGTGTGGTGGCGGATGAAGACGAGGTCGATCTTCTCGTAGTGCCGCGTCAGGAACAGGTACAGCAGGATGAAGAAGCGCTTGGACAGCTCCTTGCGGCCTTCGTCCATCGAGCCCGACACGTCCATCAGGCAGAACATGACGGCCTTGCTGGTGGGCACCGGCACCTTGATGCGGCTGCGAAAGCGCAGGTCGATGGGGTCGAGGTAGGGGATGCGCTCGATGCGGCCCTTGAGCAGTTCGATGCGCTCCACCAGCGCCTTGATGTGGGCCTCGGCCACGGCCCGTTCGGAAGCATCCCCGGGCTGCAATGCGGCGCGGCAGTCGGCGAGTTCGTCTTCCAGTTCCTGCAGCGTGCGGCGCTTGCCGGCGCCCAAGGCGATGCGGCGGCCGAGGGCGCCGCGCATGCTGCGCACCACGTGCAGGTTGTTGGGCGTGCCGTCGCTGGAGAAGCCCGCGCGCTGGCTCTTCCACTCCGGCACCTCGGCCAGTTGAGTGCGCACCAGGTGTGGCAGCGCCAGGTCTTCGAAGAAGACCTGCATGAACTCTTCCTTGCTGAGCGCGAAGACGAAGTCGTCGTCGCCCTCGCCGCTGTCGCTGGCCTGGCCCTTGCCGCTGCCGCCACCCCCTTGGCCACCCTTGGGCTTTTCGATGCGATCGCCCTGCACGTACTCGCGGTTGCCGGGGTGTACGACGTCGCGCACGCCGCCGCTGCCGTGACCGAACACGGGTTCGGAGATGTCCTTCTTCGGGATGCGGATGTCCTCGCCGCGCTCGATGTCGCGAATGCCGCGGCCGTCGATCGCGCGCTTGACGGCGTCCTTCACCTGCTCCTTGTAGCGGCGAAGAAAGCGCTCGCGGTTGCCGATGGACTTGTTCTTGCCCGCGAGGCGGCGATCAATGATTTGCTGCATCACACCCCCCTCCGTTCGCCCTGAGCCTGTCGAAGGGCCTGTCTCCGCTCGCCCTGAGCCTGCCGAAGGGCCCGGCTGACCACCAGGGCTTCGACAGGCTCAGCCCGAACGGAGGGTGGTAGGGCTTCGACAAGCCCAGCCCGAGCGGTGCGTGGGGCTTCGACAAGCTCAGCCCGAGCGGTGCGTGGGGCTTCGACAGGCTCAGCCCGAACGGAGGTCTTCATCAGCTGCTCTTGCGCACGCGCAGGTACCACTCGCACAGCAGCCGCACCTGCTTCTGCGTGTAGCCCTTGGCCACCATGCGCGTCACGAAGTCCTCGTGCTTCTTGGCTTCGTCGGCACTGGCCTTGGCGTTGAAGCTGATCACCGGCAGCAGCTCCTCGGTGTTCGA
>JBIJAP010000029.1:0-15218 GCA_044345715.1 Rubrivivax sp. | reverse complement strand
GATTGTTCTGGTGCGGCTGGCAGGATTCGAACCCACGACCCCTTGGTTCGTAGCCAAGTACTCTATCCAACTGAGCTACAGCCGCGCAGCCCAGGACTATAGCACGCGAAATCCGCCGTCGAAGCGGCGCTGTCAGTCGAGCGCTGCGGCGCTGCGTTCGTGCGCCTGTGCGCGCGCCTCGTCGCCCTCACCACGGGCCAGCTCCGACAGCAGCCGCCACGCGCGCCGCCGCACCGGCGTGGCCAGGCCCGGGCTGGCGGCGGCCTGCTCCAGCAGCGGCCGCGCCTTGCCCCAGAGCTGACGCTCGGCGAAGGCCATGCCGACGGCGGCCACCAGCGCCGGCTCATGGCCAAAGGCCTGGGCCGCCGACTCCAGCCGCGGCAGCCAGTCACTGCCGATGCCGGCGCGGGCATCGGCCAGCGCCAGCGCCACGGCGTCGCGGTCTTCGCGCGGCAACTCGGCCAGGCGGTCCCAGAACGGGCGCAGCCACTGGCGCGCGTCGTCGGTGCCAGCCAGCACGGCGGCGCGCTGCGCGGCCCGCGCCACGACCTGCGCATCACGCCGGTCGTGCGCATCGAACTGGTTCCACAGGCGGCGCAGCTGCTGGAGGTCGTGTGCGGTCTCCAGCGTGTCGGCGGCCAACGAGCGCAGCAGCGTCTGCGCCACGAGCGGCGAAAACGCGCTGTGATTGGCCAGCAGCCGCGCCGTGTGCAGCGCCTCCATCGGCTGGCGCGCCAGCCGCGCCGCCTGCAGCCGCAGGCGCAGCGCCTGCGTGCGCCGCGCCGCGCCCGGCGGCAAGGCGTCGAGCATCTCCAGCGCCCGCGACGCGTCGCGGTCGTCGAGCGCCCATTCGGCCGCCAGCAGGCGCACGGCATCGTCGCCCACGGTGGCGGCGGCGCCCTTGCCGGGGCTGTCAGCGAGCGCGCGTTCGATCATCGTGTCGCGGCGCTTGCGGTCCTGCAGCCGGTGCAGGCTGCCCGCCGCCAGCAGCCGTGCCAGCAGGCGGAAGCGGGCGTCGCCGCCCAGCGCTTCGGCGTCGTCCTGCAGGACCAGCGCGCGCTGCGCCGCCTTCTGCGCGCGGCCGTAACGGCCGGCGAAGTACTCGGCCTGCGCCTCGCGCAAGGCCGCCTCGGCCGCGCGCTCGCGCCGCAGGGCGCGCCACTGGCTGGCCCGGCGCGGCAGGCTGACGAGCGAGTTCAGCGCCTGCACGGCCAGCAGCACCACGGCGCCGCTGGCCAGCAGCAGCAGCACCGCCAGGTTCAGCGACAGATCGGTGCGCCAGCCGCCCCAGTAGATGCTGACGAGGCCGTCGTTGGGGCCCAGCATCGAGGCCGCCACCACCGCCACCACGGCCAGCAGCAGCAGCCAGATCACGCCCTTCATCGGCCCGCCTTCATCGATGGCGCCTCAGCGCCCGGCCGGCACGGCCGACAGCGTGGCGATGGCCGCCAGCGTGGCGTCGGGGCGCGGCACCACGACCTGCCGCGCCTGCGCCGACACCTGGCGCAGCGTCTCGCCGGCCAGCGTCACGCGGCGGGCGCCGCGGTCGAACCAGCGGTCGATCAGGACCTGCGACTCGCGCAGGTCGGCCGCGGCGGTGTCGAACTGCCGCGACAACAAGGCCAGGCGCGCGTTCAGCAGCCGCAGCTTGAGGTTCTCGCGCAGGTACATCGTCTGCTCGGGCGACACCAGCACGGCCTCGGGGCTGTCGATGCGCGTCACGCGCACGAGGCC
Organism: Rubrivivax sp.; assembly: GCA_044345715.1. Lineage (GTDB taxonomy): Bacteria > Pseudomonadota > Gammaproteobacteria > Burkholderiales > Burkholderiaceae_C > Rubrivivax. Next base: position 13,484 of record JBIJAP010000029.1, on the reverse strand, counting down.
ACGCACCTCGGACCACACGGTCTGGCCAAAGAAGCGCCAGCGCTCGGCCAGGTCGGGTGGCGTGGCGCCGTCGGCCGCGGCCAGCGGCAACGTCGGCGCCTGCGGGCGGCCGCGCTTGTCGGGCGTGGCCAGCAGCGGCAGCTCGTCGATCTGGCGGATCACCTCGTCGAGGCGTATCGCCAGGCCGGCGAAGTCGGTGACGCCCGCGTTGCGCGCGCGCTCGAGGTCTTGCGCCACCGCGCGGCGCACGCGCTCCAGCCGCGGCTGGTTAAAGCGCGCCAGTCGCTCGTCGGCCTGCCGCAGCGTGGCCACGAGCGGATCGACGCTGCCGGTGATGGCGCTCTGCTGCAACGCCACGCGCAGCGCGGCGTCGATATCGGCGAGCACGTTTTCGTCGCGCGAGCGCGCCATGCCCTGGATCAGCTCTTCGATCTGCGTGCGCTGCAGGGCCGTCTCTGCCAACCGTGCCTCGAGCAGCGCCAGCTTGGCGGCGGCCTCGCGCGCCCCTTGCTCGGCCTGGCGTGCCAGCACGCGGGCCTCGGCGGCCTGGGTGCCGCTGTCGGTCTGGCGGCGCACGAGCTCGGTCTCGAGCTGGCGCACGCGCTGGTGGGTGGTGAAGGCGAAAACCAGCGACGCGGCCGAGATGGCGGCCAAGGCGGCTGCGCCCCAGGGCGCCCAGCGCCAGGCCGCCGGCAGGCTGGCCGTGGCGGCCGGCGCCGCGGGGGCCGCAGATGGCGGGGCCGACGCCGGCGGGCTCGCGTCGGGCGGGCGGGGCGCGGCGTTCTGGAGGGAGTCGTCTGGGGTGTCCGACACAGCGGGCCGGATTCTAGGAGGCGCCTGCCCGGAGGGCTGCCGCCATGGCCGCAGCGCCTTGAGCCAGATCGTCCTGCGGCAACAGCACCTGCACCTGGCCGAAGCCCGCCGCGCGGGCGGCCTCGGCGATGCGCGGGTGGCCGGCCAGCGCCAGCGCAGCGGCCCAGTCGGCCTGCGGCGCCAGTTCGCGCAAGCGCGCCACGGCTTCGCTGCTGCCGAAGGCGAAGGCATGCTGTCGCGGCGCCGCGGCAGCCACGGCCAACGCCGACGCGGCGTCGGCGTCGAGCACTGGCGGCGCCCGCCGGTAGGCGGCCAGGAACACGACCTCGGCGCCGGCCTCGCGCAACTGCTCGGCCAGCCAGTCGCGCCCGTCTTCGCCGCGCACCACCAGCACGCGCCGGCCCTGCCAGCCGCGCAGCGCCACCTGCGCCCACAGGCCTTCGCTGTCGGCACGGCCGGGCACCGGCTCGTCGACGAGATGCAAGCCCGCGACCTGCAGTGAACTCTTGGTGCCCGGCCCCGGCGCGCCAGCCGCCAGGCCCGCGGGCCACGCGGCGCCGTCGGGCCGCGAGGCGAAGAAGTGCTCCACCGCGTTGGCGCTGACGAACATCACCCAATGGAAAGTCGGCAGCTCGGCCCAGGCCCGGCGCACCGGCGCCGCATCGGCCAGCGGCTCGATGCCGATCAACGGCAACGCCACCGCGTCCACTCCCTGCGCGCGCAGCGCCTGCACCCAGGGCGTGCCCTGCGCCGCCGGGCGGGTGACGATCAGGCGGCGCGCCATCGGCAGCCGGTCTGCGGCCGCGCCGTCCGCGCCACTCAGGGCGCCGGCAGGTAGCCGGCGGCGCCGGCGGCCCGCAGCTGCGCCACCGCCTGCGCGCCCAGCGCACGCGCCGCGGCTTCGTCGGCCACCGGGGCGGCCACGCGCACGCGCAGCAGCGGCCGCGTCGGGTTGACGCCGTCGCCGAGGGCCGCGTCGAGCGTCAGCACGCCGTTGTCCGCCAGCGTGGCGTGGGCCGCCAGCGGCAGGCTGCAGCTGCCGCCCAGGCCGCGCGACACCGCGCGCTCGGCCTGGCAGGCCAGGAAGGTGGGGCCGTGCAGCGTCTGCGCCAGCAGCGCCTTCAGCTCGATGGCGTCTTCGCGCACCTCGATGCCCAGGGCACCCTGGCCGGCGGCAGGGATCATGGCTTCGGGGTCGAAGCGGGCGCGGATGCGTTCAGCCAAGCCCAGGCGCATCAGCCCGGCTGCCGCCAGCACGATGGCGTCGAAGCCGCCTTCGTCGAGCTTGCGCAGCCGCGTGTCGAGGTTGCCGCGCAGCGGCTCGATGCGCAGGTCAGGGCGCCGGGCCAGCAGCTGCACCACGCGGCGCAGGCTGCTGGTGCCGACCACGGCGCCTTGCGGCAGCTCGTCGACGCTGCCGTAGCGGTTGGAGACGAAGGCGTCGCGCGGGTCTTCGCGCTCCCAGATGGCGGCGAGCGCGAAGCCCTCGGGCAGGTCCATCGGCACGTCTTTCAGCGAGTGCACCGCGAGGTGGGCCTCGCCGTTTTCGAGGGCAGTCTCGAGCTCCTTCACGAAGAGGCCCTTCCCGCCGACCTTGGACAGCGCCCGGTCGAGGATCTGGTCGCCGCGGGTCGTCATGCCCAGCAGCTCGACGGCGATGCCGAACCGCGATTGCAGTTCGGCCTTGACGTGTTCGGCCTGCCAGAGGGCGAGGCGGCTTTCGCGCGTGGCGATGACGGTGGGTGCATGCATGCGCCAGATCATAGCCAGCGCCTCCCGCGCGGCGCACCCGCACTTCCCGCAGGCACGGCGCGCTGCCGCAGCCGGTACGGAACGCCAAACGGGCCCGCGGCTTGCAGCAGAATTGGTAACCCGGTTACACCACTCGGAGCCACGATGCCGCTTTCGTCTTCCGCCGCCAAGAAGGTGCCTGTTCGCACCAAAGCAAGGCGCAGTGCGCCCCAGAGCGATGCTGTCGAGAAGAACAAGCCGCTGGTCGAGGACATCCGGTTACTCGGCCGGCTGCTCGGCGACGTGATCCGCGAGCAAGAAGGCCTGGAGGCCTTCGAGCTGATCGAACGGGTGCGGCAGCTGTCGGTGGCCTACCGCCTGAAGGCCGACGCCTCGGCCGGCCGTGTGCTCGACCGGCTGCTGAAAAACCTCTCGGCCGACCGCACGGTGACGGTGATCCGCGCCTTCAGCTACTTCAGCCACCTGGCCAACATCGCCGAAGACCGCCACCACCTGCGCCGCCGCGCCGTGCACGAGGCCGCCGGCAACCAGCAGAACGGTTCGCTCGCGCTCAGCTTCGAGCGGCTGCACCGCGCCGACCACCGCGCCGCCGACATCGCCGAGGTGCTGCACAAGGCCTGGGTGTCACCGGTGCTCACCGCCCACCCCACCGAGGTACAGCGCAAGAGCATCCTCGATGCCGAGCGCGCCGTGGCCGCGCTGGTGGCCGAGCGCGACGGCCTGGCCACGCCCGAGCGGCGCGCCGAGAACGAGGCGCTCATCCGCGCGCGGGTAACGCAGCTGTGGCAGACGCGCATGCTGCGCACGGCCAAGCTGACGGTGGCCGACGAGATCGAGAACGCGCTCAGCTACTACCCGGTGACCTTTCTGCGCGAGATTCCGCGCCTGTACCGCGACATCGAGCGCGCCCTGCCCGGCCACCGCATCGCGCCCTTCCTGCGCATGGGCCACTGGATCGGCGGCGACCGCGACGGCAACCCCAACGTCGGCGCGCCCACGCTGCGCCACGCCCTGGCCCGCCAGGCCGAGGTGGCACTGCGCTTCTACCTCACCGAGGTGCACGAGCTCGGCGCCGAGCTTTCGATGAGCGGCGCGCTGGCGCCGGTGACGACGGCCATGACCGCGCTGGCCGAGGCCAGCCCCGACACCAACACGCACCGCGCCGACGAGCCCTACCGCCGCGCGCTGATCGGCATCTACGCGCGGCTGGCAGCCACCCTCGAGCGGCTCACCGGCACCGAGGCGCTGCGCCATGCGGTGAAGCCGCAGAACCCATACACGGCGCCCGAGCAGTTCATCGCCGACCTCCGCCTCATCGAAGCCTCGCTCGCCCACCACCACGCGCAGGCGCTGGTGGCGCCGCGCCTGGCGCCGCTGATGCGCGCCGTGCAGGTGTTCGGCTTCCACCTGGCCACGCTCGACCTGCGCCAGAGCTCCGACCACCACGAGGCCGTCGTGGCCGAGCTGCTGCGCACCGCGCGCCTGTGCCCCGACTACAGCGCGCTGCCCGAGGCCGAGCGCCGCACGCTGCTGCTGGCGCTGCTGAACGACGCGCGGCCGCTGCGCGTGCGCGGTGCGGCGTACTCCGAGCTGGCCCAAGGCGAGCTGGCGGTGTTCGAGGCCGCGCACGAGGCGCTGGCGCGCTATGGCCGCGAGGCCATCCGCCACTACATCATCAGCCACACCGAAGCGGTGAGCGACCTGCTCGAGGTGCTGGTGCTGCAGAAGGAGTGCGGCCTGCTCACCGGCACGCTGGATGGGGCGGCCACTGCGGCACTCATCACCGTGCCGCTGTTCGAGACCATCGGCGACCTGCGCCAGAGCGTGCCCATCATGCGCGAGTTCTACGCGCTGCCGGGCATCCGCGCGCTGGTGCAGCGCAGCGGCGGCGAACAAGACGTGATGCTGGGCTACAGCGATAGCAACAAGGACGGCGGCTTCTTCACCAGCAACTGGGAGCTCTACCGCGCCGAGACCGCGCTGGTGGCCCTGTTCGACGAACTCGCCACCACCGGCGAGCGCATCCTGCTCCGCCTGTTCCACGGCCGCGGCGGCACGGTCGGCCGCGGCGGCGGCCCGAGCTACGAGGCCATCCTGGCGCAGCCCCCGGGCACGGTGAACGGGCAGATCCGCCTCACCGAGCAGGGCGAGGTGATCGCCAGCAAGTACGCCAACGCCGAGATCGGCCGGCGCAATTTGGAAACACTCGTTGCGGCCACGCTCGAAGCAACGATGCTGCACCCCACGAAGCCGGCGCCGAAGGCGTTTCTAGAGGCTGCCGAGGCACTGAGCGATGCCAGCTTTGCGGCCTACCGGCGCATCGTCTACGGCACGCCGGGCTTCACCGACTACTTCTTCGCCGCCACGCCGATCCGCGAGATCGCGGGCCTGAACATCGGCAGCCGGCCGGCCAGCCGCAAGGCCACGCGCGCCATCGAAGACCTGCGCGCCATTCCGTGGAGCTTTTCGTGGGGCCAGTGCCGCATGGCGCTGCCGGGCTGGTGTGGCTTTGGCAGCGGCGTGGCGGCCTTTGTCGACGGCGCCGGCGCCGCGGGCCGCGACGAACGCATCGCGCTCTTGCAGCGCATGCACCGGCAGTGGCCGTTCTTCCGCACGCTGCTGTCGAACCTGGACATGGTGATGGCCAAGAGCGACCTGCGCATTGCCTCGCGCTACGTGGAGCTGGTGGAAGACAAGGCCGCGGCCAAGCGCATCTTCGCGCTGCTGAAGGCCGAGTGGCAGCGCGTGCAGGATGCCCTGACGCTCATCACCGGCGAGCCGCAACGCCTGGCCGCCAACGCCGCGCTGGCGCGCAGCATCGAGCACCGGTTTCCGTACCTCGACCCGCTGAACCACCTGCAGGTGGAGCTGATGCGGCGCTACCGCAACCGCAAAGAAGGCCAGGACGAGGTCGAACGGCTGCAGCGTGGCATCCACCTCAGCATCAACGGCATTGCCGCAGGGCTGCGCAACACGGGTTGATCAGCGGCGGAGCTGCGCGCGCGCGGCCAGGCGGCGCTGCAAGGCACCCCATTCGCCGTGCTGCTGGACCTCGCCGACCCATTCCACGAGCTGCGTGTTGCTGGTGCACGACCAGGGCTGGTCGGCCATATGGCCGTCGAGCGTCTCGTTGGCCTGGTAAGCCTCATGCACCATCGCCCGAGCGGCTTCGAGCTCCGCGACCGGCAAACCGGCCGCGCGCCCAAGGCCCATGCCGATGCCGACACCCATCAGGGAGTCGCTGTGCTGGAGCATCGTGCGGGCGATGCGCTGGCAGGCATCGCGGATGTCGGCTTGGGCCGAGCCCTCTCGGCAGCTGCGGCTCAACGGCAGCAAGGCCGGCAGAGCGGCGGCGGCATCGATACCGATGGTTCTGATGAGCATCTCGGTTTGAAGGAATGGAGCTTCCCCTGCGGGCCAGGCCGCCAGCATGCTGGCACCGAGCTGGCCGAAGTGCACGTGGTAGCGGCGCGCCTGGGCCAGCGCCTGCAGGGCCGTCAGATCCAGCTTCTGCGTACCACCCAGGGCCCACAGGCGTGGTGCCAGGTTGTCGGGCTCGAGCTGCTGCCAGCGGCGGGAGCTTGCATCGAGGCAGGCACCGTCGTTGACACAAGCTTGCGTGGCCCAGGCGCTGATCACCGGATCTGGCGACCCCTCGGTCATCGCCAGCGTGACAGCGGCTTCGCCAGCCGGCACGCCCATGAGTCCGGCACGCCGAGCCGCCGCCAAGGTGCGCGGGCCTGCGGTGGCCAGAGCAGCTTCCCAGCGCGGCACCAGGCTTGTGGCGGCCTCCAGCATGACGTGCGGGGGTGGTGCGTCGGGCGGGGCGCCCTGGGGCACCGGCAGACGACCGATGCCGCAGAGTTCCCAGTGGGTGCGTGCTCCGAGGTCCGCGCGGGCTCTTGAATGGGCCGCCTCGGCCAGGCTGCGCGTGGCCGACGGTGGCGATGAGCCGGGCTGGGCAGGCGCCACCGCTCCAGCGATTCGGTCCTGCCCCAATGCGTCCGCCGTGGCGGTCGGCTTCACCACTGCAGGTACCGACAGCGGCTGTGAATTCGGTGTGCTTCTCCAGACCCAGGCCGTTCCGATCGCGAGTGCCAGCACGGTGGCGAGCGTCACCTGCACGAACACCGTTCGTCGCCCAGGCCTCATGCCAGCCCCCGCCCAGTGCGGCCCTCGACCGCGGCCCGCACCGCCGCCAGCTGCCGCCGCGACACCGGCAGCCACTCGTCCAGCGGCGCCACGCGCACGGCCCAGCCGTCGGCCTCGTCGCCGGTGGCATGGGGCTGCAACGCGCGGATGGCCGCCACGGCCACGAGCGCGCTGCGGTGCACGCGCACGAAGCCGGGGCCAAGGCGGCGCACGAGGTCGAGCAGGCTGTCGTCCAGCACAAAGGCCTGCGTGGCGGTGCGCATCGTCACGTACTTCTGCTCGGCTTTCAGCACCAGCACCTCGCGCACGGGTACGCGCAGCACGCGACCACGCTCGCTGACCACGAGCACCGGCTCCAGCGGCGTGGGCGTCGCGACGCCGCGGGCCAGCGCCAGCTGCTGCGCGGCGCGCTGCAGTGCCGCCTGCAGGCGTTCGCGCTTGACGGGCTTGGTGAGGTAATCCAGTGCCTGCAGCTCGAAGGCGCGCAGCGCGTGCTCGGCGTGTGCGGTGACGAACACCACCAGCGGCGGCACCGGCAGCGACTGCAGCGCGGGCGCAAGCCGCAGGCCGTCGCGCCCCGGCAGGCCAATGTCCAGCAGCACAAGGTCGGCCGGCGCAGCCTGCAGCGCGGCCAGCGCGCTGTCGGCGTCGCCTGCCTCAGCCAGAGTGGCCACGCGCGGGCTCTCGAGGCCCTCGATCAGCGTGCGCAGGCGCAGGCGCGCCAGGGGTTCGTCGTCGACGATGAGGACACGCATGCCAGATCAGGGCGCTGGCAGCACGAGGCGGACTTCGAATCGGGCCCGGCCGTCGTCGCCGGGCGCTGCCGGCCCGGCCTCGAACTGCGCTGCCACGTCGTGCAGCAGCCGCAAACGCTCGCGCACGTTGGCCAGCGCGATGCCCTGCCCCGGCTGGCCCGCCGCGCTGCCCACGGTGTTGACGAGGCTCACCTCGACCTCGCCGCGCCGCCGCCGCGTGCGCAGCCACACCTCGCCGCCGGCCAGCGCGGGCTCGACGCCATGGCGCACGGCGTTTTCGGCCAGCGGCTGCAGCAGCAGCGGCGGCACGCGGGCGGCGCCGGCACGCTCGTCGATATCCCAGTGCACGACGAGGCGGCGGCCGAAGCGCACCGACTCGATATCGAGGTAGCGCCGAACGAGCTCCAACTCCTCGGCCAGCGTGACCGAGCTGCCCACCTCGGCCAGCGCGGTGCGGAACAGCTCGGCCAGGTCTTCGAGCACGCGTTCGGCGCGCTCGGGGTCGGCGCGCACCAGCGCAACCGCGGTGTTGAGCGTGTTGAACAAGAAGTGCGGGCGGATGCGCGACTGCAGCTCGGCCAGCCGCGCGCGGCTGTCCTCAGGCTGCCAGGCACGAGCGCGCAGCGCCAGCCAGGCCCACAGCAGCGACGCCGCCAGCGCGCCGCCCGCCGCCGCGGCGGCGCCTTGCCAGGCCGAGCCCATCACCAGCCCGATGGCCGCCAGTGGCCACCAAGGCGCCAGCGCAACCAGCGCGCCAAGCAGCATCACCGCCCCTGCCCGCGGCCCGGCCGGCAGGGCGGCCAGCGGCCGGCGCAGCGCGCACACCGTCACCAACCACAGCAGCGTGGCCGCCGTGCCGCCGAAGGCCAGCACGGCCTGGCGGGCCATCCAGCCGGCCTCATCGGCCGCTCCGGCGAGGGCCACCACGGCCAGCGCCAGCTGCACCAGCAGCACCGCGCGCAGCGCCAGCGCCGGATGGCACACATCGAAGGCCGCCGTGGCCAGCGCCGCCGCGCGGGCGCGCGCGGCCTCGCGCTGCTCGGCCAGCGGATCGAAATGGCTGAACTGGCTGGAGGCGGCCGCAGCGGGGCCAGCCGACGCCGTGTGGGGCCACAGGCTGGAGGGTCGGGACGCGGCAGCGTCGGCAGAGGGTGGAGTGGGAAACATCGGAAGGCGAAGCCAGAGTGGCCTGGATAATACGAAGCCCGACGCCGCAAGCGCGCCGCCACAACCCCGCCCCGCGCACCGAGACCCCATGTCCCACGATCCCCTGTCCAACAAGCAGCAGGCGTGGTCTGCTCTCTTCACCGAGCCGATGAGCGAGCTGGTGCAGCGCTACACCGCCAGCGTGGGTTTCGACAAGCGCCTGTGGCGGGCCGATATCGACGGCAGCCTGGCGCACGCCGAGATGCTGGCCGCGCAGGGCGTGATCGGCGCGCAGGACCTGGCCGACATCCGCCGCGGCATGGCGCAGATCGCCGACGACATCGAGCAAGGCCGCTTCGAGTGGAAGCTCGAGCTTGAAGACGTGCACCTCAACATCGAGGCGCGCCTCACCCAGCTGGTGGGCGACGCTGGCAAACGCCTGCACACCGGTCGCAGCCGCAACGACCAGGTGGCCACCGACGTGCGGCTGTGGCTGCGCGGCGAGATCGACCAGCTCGCGCCGCTGTTGAACAGCATGCAGCGCGCGCTCGTCGACCTGGCCGAGCGCCATGCCGACACCGTGATGCCCGGCTTCACGCACCTGCAAGTGGCGCAGCCGGTGAGCTTTGGCCACCACCTGCTGGCCTACGTGGAGATGTTCGTGCGCGACGGTGAGCGCCTGGCCGACGTGAGAAAGCGTGTGAACGTGCTGCCGCTGGGTGCGGCCGCGCTGGCCGGCACCAGCTACCCGCTCGACCGCGAGCGCGTGGCGCGCACGCTGGGCTTCGACAGCGTGTGCCAAAACAGCCTGGACGCCGTGAGCGACCGCGACTTCGCCATCGAGTTCAGCGCCTGGGCGGCCATCACCATGGTGCACGTGTCGCGCCTGGCGGAAGAGCTTGTGCTGTGGATGAGCCAGAACTTCGGCTTCATCGACCTGGCCGACCGCTACTGCACCGGCAGTTCCATCATGCCGCAGAAGCGCAACCCCGACGTCGCTGAACTCGCCCGGGGCAAGAGCGCGCGTGTGCTCGGCCACCTGGTGGGCTTCGTCACGCTGATGAAGGGCCAGCCGCTGGCCTACAACAAGGACAACCAGGAAGACAAGGAGCCGCTGTTCGACACGGTCGACACGCTGGCGGCCACGCTGCGCATCATGGCCGAGATGGTGAGCGGCATCGTCGTCAAGCCCGAAGCCCTGAAGCGCGCCGCGATGCGCGGCTACGCCACGGCCACCGACCTGGCCGACTACCTGGTGAAGAAGGGCCTGCCCTTCCGCGATGCGCACGAGGCGGTGGCGCATGCCGTCAAGGTGGCCTTGGGCAAGGGCGTCGATCTGTCGGCGCTGTCGCTCGCCGAGCTGCAGGCCATCGAGCCGCGCATCGGCGACGACGCCTTCGGCGTGCTCACGCTCGAAGGCTCATTGAACGCGCGCAACACGGTCGGCGGCACGGCACCGGCGCAGGTGCGGGCGCAGGTGGCGCGGCACCGGGCGCGGCTGGGTTGAAGCGGCTCACCAGGTGTCGATGAACGGCCGCCGCGGCGGCAGTGGCGCGGCGCAGGCCGCCGCCAGCACGCGCTGCAGCCAGGCGCGTGTCTCGGCGGGGTCGATGACCTCGTCGATCTCACCGTGGCTGGCCATGTTCAGCGCCTGCCCACGATCGATGGCCTGCTGCAGCAGGCGCTGGAACAAGGCCTCGCGCTCGGCCTCGGGCGCGGCCTCGAGTTCCTTGCGATAGCCCAGCTTCACCGCGCCTTCCAGGCCCATGCCGCCGAACTCGCCGCTGGGCCAGGCCGCAATGGCCACGGGCGCGTGGAACGAGCCGCCGGCCAGCCCCATGGCCCCGAGGCCGTAGCCGCGCCGCAGCACCACGGCCGCCACTGGCACGCGCAGAGCCGCGGCGTTGACGAAGAGGCGCGACGCGTGGCGCACCATCGCCGTCTTCTCCGACTCGGGGCCGACCATGAAGCCGGGTGAGTCGATGAAGCTCAGCAGCGGCAGCCCGAAGGCGTCGGCCAGCTGCATGAAGCGCGCGAGCTTGTCGCAGGCCGGCGCGTCGAGCGCGCCGCCCAGGTGGCGCGGGTTGCTGGCGACCAGCGCCACGGCGCGGCCCTCCAGCCGCGCCAGCGCGGTGATCAGGCCCACGCCGAAGGCGGCGCGCAGCTCCAGCAACGTGCCGGCGTCGGCCACGGCTTCGAGCACACGCCGCGGTTCGTACAGGGCATTGCGGTTGGCGGGCACGGCCTCGCGCAGCGTGGCGGGCTCGGCGCCGGGCACACCGGGCGGCGCGAGCGGCTGCGTCAGCAGCGACAGCAGCGCCTGCGTGGCGCGCACCGCCGCGGCCTCGTCGTCGACGACCACGTCGACCACGCCATTGGGCGCCTGCACCGCCAGCGGCCCGACGGCATCGGGCTCGACCACGCCGAGGCCGCCACCTTCGATCATGGCCGGCCCGCCCATGCCGATGCTGGCCCCGCGCACGGCCACGATCACGTCACAGCAGCCCAGCAGCGCCGCGTTGCCGGCAAAGCAGCGGCCGGCCACGACGCCGATGCGCGGCACCACGCCCGACAAGGCCGCAAAGCGCGCGAAGGTGCCGGTGTGCAAGCCGGCGACGCCGGGCCAGTCGACATCGCCTGGCCGCCCACCGCCGCCCTCGGCAAACCACACGACGGGCAGGCGCTGGCGCGCGGCCACGTCGAGCAGCCGGTCGCTCTTGGCGTGGTTGTTCACACCCTGCGTGCCGGCCAGCACGGTGTAGTCGTAGGCCAGCACCGCCACCGGCCGGCCCTGCACGGTGCCGGTGCCGCAGACCAGGCCGTCGGCCGGCGTCTGGCGCTGCAGATCGTCAAGGCTGCGGCGGCTGCGCTGCGCCGCCACGGCGAAGGCGCCGAGCTCGGTGAAGCTGCCGTCGTCCAGCAAGTCGGCCACGTTCTCGCGCGCGCTGCGCAGACCGGTGGCGTGGCGGCGCGCCATGGCCTCGGGCCGGGCGGCATCGGCCAGCAGCGCGCGGCGGTCGAGCAGGCGTTGCAGGTCGGCGCGCGGGCCGGTGACGGCCTCGGGGGCGGGTGCGGAGGTGGCTGCCGGTGCGTCGGCCAGGCGCCGCAGCCGCAGCAAGGGCTGGCCCTCGGCCACCACCTCGCCCACCGCGGCATCGACGGTCAGCACCAGCGCAGGCCAGGGCGCCTGCAGCGGCACCTCCATCTTCATCGACTCGAGCAGCAAGAGCACGGCGCCCACGGCCACCTGCTGCCCGGCCTGCACCTCCACAGCGATGACGCTGCCCTGCATCGGGGCAATCAGCTTCGAGTCGGCGGCAACAGGCGGGTTCACGGGCGGTCTCTGGCGGCAGTGGGCGAGACGGGAGTGTGGCGCGTGGCGCGGGCAAGACGTACCGGCGGCCGCGCGATCGATGGATACACAGGGTGGGTAGGGGGCCGTCGGCGGCAGATCCAGAGCGGCCGCTCGACGGGTTTCCGCTCGCCTGCGTCCTTCGGCCCGAAGCGACCCTACGCCCCACCCACTCAGTTCGGGCTGAGCCTGTCGAAGCCCTCCCCTCCGTTCGGGCTGAGCCTGTCGAAGCCTGGCGCCGTGCAAACACTCGCGCTCGAAGCATCGCTTCGGCAAAGGTCTGTGGGGGCGGGGGCTGCGGCATGAGTTGAAACTTCAAGATCACGCTGCAGGTCCTGGCCGCCACGGGCGTGTTTGAGTGCTGGGTATCGAGTTGCCCGCTGCAGTACCGCAGTGGCAACGCCCCGGACAAGCGAGGGCTGGATGCGGTCACTCACGCCGCTACACGACCGGGCCGACATCCTGAAGCGACTGATCGCCAGCATCGGCGCAGCCTTACGCCACGTCAAGGCAGCTGCGGAGCAGTTCAAGTACCTCGACCGCTGGGGCTGCCTGCTGCGCTACATCAGAGAGCGCGTATGGGCAAGGCGCCGGAGCCCACTGCGGCGATCATCGACGCGCAGAGCCTCAGGCGGTAGATGGCCAGCAGCAGCTGCAGCGGGTCGGCCGCCACCTGAACCACAGCCTCGGGGGATCTCCTGGGTGAGCCACCGTGAATCCGGGAACGGTATCGCGACCCGATACCTCAGGCACCACATCGCAAGACGTCGTTCAAGCTCCTGGAGCTTTCCGGCATGCATGCGCAGACTCCGGTTTCATTGCAGGCAGACGACTCTGCCGGCAATCGATCCCCAAATCCCACGCCTTCGAGGTCACCATGCAAGCCAAGTCCATCCCCCTGGTCATCGCGTTCGCCGCAGCCGCGGCCGGCATCAGCGCCCCTGCGGCGGCCAAAGGTCCCGAGGCCGGCGACATCTATGCCGGCGTGACGCTCGGGGTCGCGGCCATCGCTCCGAAGGGCCTGAACGTCGACTCCGACAAGCGCTTCGAGGGCCGCCTCAGCGGCGGCCTGTTCGTGGGCGCGCAGATCGGCGCGCTGCCCATCGGTAGCGGCTGGCCGCTGGCGGTGGAGGCGAGCCACCAGAACATCGCCCGACACAAGGTCACCTACAAGACGGCCAACGGGGCACGCAGCGAGCTCACCGCCAGCGGCAGCAGCACCTCGCTGGCGCTGAAGCTCGATGCGCCGATTACCGAGCGCTTCGCTCTGTACGGGAAGCTGGGCGTGGCCCGCAACAAGGTCGATGGCTCGACGCCTGCCGGCCAGCCCGTCATCGACATCGACGGTTCGAAGACCGGTCTCCTGACAGCCCTCGGGCTGCAGTACCGCTTCGACGCCCCGGTCACGCTGCGGGGGGAGTTGACGAACTTCGGCAAGTCCTCCGCAAAGTCGAGCGCCGGTGGGCTCTCGGTCAGCCTGGCCTACCGGTTCTGACCAGGCCCCGCGGCCAGCT
>JBIJAP010000321.1:0-4445 GCA_044345715.1 Rubrivivax sp. | reverse complement strand
GTCCTTGCCGCCCGACAGGCACACCATCACCTTGTCGCCGGCCTCGATCATGTTGAAGTCGGCGATGGCCTGGCCGACCTGGCGGTGCAGCCGCTTGCTCAGCTTGTTGGCCTCGAAGCGCGCCTTGCGGCCGTCGTGGGCCGGGGCCTGGGTCTGAGCTTGAGCCAGCACGGCGGCCTGAGTCATGTCAGTCATGTCGTTCATGCCGTGTCCTTGATCTTGAAGACCTCGCAACCGACGGCGTCGCAGTCGGGGTAGACGTCGGGCTTTTCGGTGGCCACGCGGGCGGCGCGCACCTTGGGGTGGGCGAGCAGACGCGCGAGCACGTCGTCGGCCAGGGTTTCCTGCAGCTGGATGTGGCCCTGGGCCACGCGCGCCAGGATCTCGCGGCGGATGAAGTCGTAGTCCAGCACCTCGTCGAGCGCGTCCTGCGTCGGCGTGCTCTGCGCCAGCGGCACGTAGAGGTCGACGTTGACCTTGATGCGCTGCGCGCCCTGCTTCTCGAAGTCGTGCACGCCGATGTGGACGTGCAGCTCGTAGTCGCGCAGGTAGAGGCGGCGGCAGTCGGCCAGCCGGGGGTCGATGAGCAGGGTCGGCATCAGGGTGCTTTCGCGGGGCCCTCGCGGGCCAGGAACATCACGTCGCGCGCCTGCGGCTGCAGGTGCTGGCCGCCGTCGACGAGCAGCGTCGTGCCGGTGATGGCGGGGCTTTCGAGCAGGAAGCGCACCGCGCGCGCGATGTCGTCCGGGGTGGAGCTGCGGCCCAGCGGCGTCATGCGGTGCGAGGCCTCGAACTCGGCGTCGTTCATGCCGCCCGAGTGCAGCGTCACGCCCGGGGCCACGCCGCACACGCGCACGCGCGGCGCCAGGGCCTGCGCCAGCATCGTGTTGGCGGCTTCGAGCGCGGCCTTGCTGAGCGTGTAGCTCAGGTAGTCGGGGTTGGGGTTCCAGAGCTTCTGGTCGAGCAGGTTGATCACGGCGCCGCGGCCCTCGGGCGGCAGCGCGCGGTGCAGCGCGCGGGCCAGCAGGATCGGCGGCGCGGAGTTGGCGCGCCACATGCGGTCCATCACGGCGATTGAGAAGCTCTCGACGGTGTCGAGCTCAAAGGCCGAGGCGTTGTTCACCACCGCGTCGATGCGGCCGAAGGCCTGCGCCACGGCCGGCACCAGCGCCTCGCAGGCGGCCTCGTCGGCGAGATCGGCGCCGAACGCCTCTGCTCGCGCGCCGGCCTCGCGCAGCGCGGCCACGGTCTGCGCGGCCGAGGCGGCTGACTGGCGGTAGTGCACGGCCAGGTCCCAGCCGTGCGCGGCGAGCTCCAGCGCGATGGCGCGGCCGATGCGCTGCGCGCTGCCGGTGACCAGGGCGACGGGACGGTTGGGCATGGTTCCTACAATGCGGCGGATGCGTTCATCCAGCGGGGCCGGAGAAGGGTCGGAGAGTGTATCGGGGCCCCCTTCCACCGAGGGCGCGGGGCTGCTGAAGGCCCGCATCGCCGCCGCGCTGCAAGCCGCCGGCGGCTGGCTGCCCTTCGACCGCTACATGGCGATGGCGCTGTACGAACCCGGCCTGGGCTACTACAGCCGCGGTGCGCCGGTGTTCGGCCTCATGCCGCAGTCGGGCAGCGATTTCGTCACCGCGCCCGAGATGTCGCCGCTGTTCGGCGCCACGCTGGCGCGGCCGGTCGAAGAGGCGCTCGATGCAGCCGGCGCCGACACGATCGTCGAGTTCGGCGCCGGCAGCGGCGCGCTGGCCGCGCAACTGCTCACGGCCCTGGGTCCGCGCGTGGCCTGCTACCGCATCGTCGAGCTCTCGGCGGCGCTGCGCGAGCGCCAGCGCGCCAAGCTGGCGCCTTGGGGCGAGCGCGTGGAGTGGCTCGACGCCTGGCCCGAGGCGATGCGCGCCGTGGTCATCGGCAACGAGGTGCTCGACGCCATGCCGGTGACGCTGCTGCGCTTTGATGGCCAGGCGTGGCATGAACGCGGCGTGGCCTGGGCCGACGACAGCCTGGTGTGGGCCGATCGCCCCACGGCGCTGAAGCCCCCGCATGACGGTCCCTTCTTGCCCGGCACCGTGACCGAGATCCACCCCCAGGCCGAGGCCTTCGTGCGCGGCCTGGCCGAGCGGCTGGCCTGCGGCGCGGCCTTCTTCATCGACTACGGCTTCCCCGAGGCCGAGTACTACCACCCGCAGCGCACCGGCGGCACGCTGATGTGCCACCGCGGCCACGTGGCCGATGCAGACCCGCTGGTCGATGTAGGCCTGAAAGACATCACCGCGCACGTCAACTTCAGCGCCGTGGCCCTGGCGGCGCAGGACGCCGGCCTCGACGTGCTGGGCTACACCAGCCAGGCGCGCTTTCTCTACAACGCCGGCTTCGCCGGGCTGCTGCACGAGGCCAGCCTGCCCACGCGTGCCATGGCCGCGCGGCTGGTGAACGAGCACGAGATGGGTGAACTCTTCAAGGTGCTGATGCTGGGCCGCGGCCTGCAGTTCGGCGCCGAAGGGCCGCTGGGCTTTGCGGCCGGCGACCGCAGCCACCGCCTCTAGCCCAAACGAGGCACTGCCCCATGCGCTGGATCCTGGTCTTCGTGCTCGCCACGCTGGTGTTCAACGCACTGCACGGCTGGATGACGAAGATCGGCCTCGGCCGCCTGCCCGGCGACTTCAGCTTCAAGGTCCGCGGCCGCGTCTGGTACGTGCCGCTGGCCAGCGCCGCCGTGCTGTCGGTGCTGATGGCCTTGATCGGCCTGCTGATCTGATCAGATCGGATCAGGGATCGATGCGCCAGAGGTGCCCGCAGCCGCGGCAGCGCACCTCGACCTCGTCGCCCTGCGCGTGGGTCTGCTTCAGCTCGAGCCGGCCGTAGGCCTTGCAGTGCGGACATTCGGCCTGGTTGGCGGCCGACTCGGCGCGCGCCATCAGCCCCAGGTAGCGGCGCAGCACCCACAAGCCCGTGGCGGTGCACAGCAGGATGGCGGCCACGTCGGTGAATCGGTCCTCCATCGAGGTGAAGCGCCCAGCAGCCTCGAAGGCAGCGAACACGCCGACCAGGCACAGGAAGCACAGCACCAGATGGGCGTGGCTGGCCAGCAGCGTGCGCTCGTACCACTTGCGAAAACCGATGCGGCGGATGCCGTCGGACAGCAGCATGGAGGCCTCCCGATAAGTCCCAATGGAACCAGGGGCCATCGTGTCACGGATCGGGAGCGGACGCGAGGTGTTCAGACAAGCGCTGCCGGCGCGCGCTGCGCACCGCCTCGCCGATGGCCGTGCCGGCAGCGCCGCGCGCCTGGGCGGCTGCGGCTGCCGCGGCGGTGGGCCAGGCGGCAAGATCGTCGAGCAGCGGCACCAGCGCGCTGGCGTGGCCGGGGCGCGCGGCCAGCAGGTCGCTGGCGGCCAGCAGCGCCGCCAGGCGCGCCGGGCGGCGCAGGGCGTCGTGCGCCTCGAAGCTCGAGAGCAGGGCTTCGGCCTGCAGCGTGCCGGCCTGCCGCGCATCGGCCAGGGCCTGCAGTGCCGCGTGCGATGCCGGCAGGCGGGCGGCGAGCCAGGCGCTGTCGTGGTCGGTGCGCAGCGCGGCGGCGCGGGCGGCGGCGGCTGCACCGCCCAGCGGCTGCAGCAGCAGCGCGGCGCGCACGGGCAGCGGTGCCACATCGGGGCCGACCGCCGCGGCGCGGTCGAGCGTGGCGCCCGGTTCGGGCGCCTCGGTGGGAAAGCCCGTCAGCAGCCGCTGCAGCGCCCCGCAGCGCTGCAGCACCTGCAGCATGCGGCTCGGCCGCTCGGCCATCAGCCCGCGCGAGAGCTCCTGCCACACGCGCTCGGGCACCAGCGCGTCCACCTCGCCGGCCTGCACCAGCTGCCGCAGCAGCGCCTCGGTCTCGGGCGCCACCGTGAAGTGCGGAAAGCGCGCCGCGAAGCGGGCCAGCCGGAGCAGGCGCACCGGGTCTTCGGCAAAGGCGGGCGAGACGTGGCGCAGCACGCCAGCGGCCAGATCGGCACGGCCGCCGAAGGGATCGATCAGCGTGCCGTCTTCGGCCTCTGCGATGGCGTTGATCGTGAGGTCGCGACGCAGCAGGTCCTCTTCGAGCGTCACCTCGGGCGCGGCGTGGATCTGGAAGCCGTGGTAGCCGAGGGCCACCTTGCGTTCGGTGCGCGCCAGCGCCACCTCTTCGTGCGTGCGCGGGTGCAGGAACACCGGGAAGTCCTTGCCGACGGGCAGGTAGCCCAGCGCCACCAGCTGCTCGGGCGTGGCGCCCACGGCCACCCAGTCGCGGTCGGCGGCGGGCAGGCCGAGCAAGCGGTCGCGCACCGCGCCACCGACGACGTAGAGCTTCACGGCCGCTGCGTCCGGGGCGCTTCAGCGGTGCTTGCGGTAGGGCTCTTCGAAGTCGAGAAAGTCCTGCTCGGCCAGCGCGTCGGCGATCCAGGCCTTCACGCCCGGGCTCTGCG
>JBIJAP010000320.1:0-4448 GCA_044345715.1 Rubrivivax sp. | reverse complement strand
GGGATCGAACCCGGCTGCACGTCATTCAGGGCTGCGCCTCACCGAACCGGCGACGGTGCCCGCTGTTGCTACCGCTTGAGCATGCTGAGCTGCTGCAGCGCCTCAGCGGTGCACCACGGCCCCGGCGGTGACGGCGCGGCCCTGGATCACGACGGAGCGGTCGACTGTCCAGTCGCTGCTGCGGATCAGGCGCAGCTGCCCATCCTGGATGCTGCGCAGCAGGCCTGCGGCGTCGATGTCGAAGTCGCCGCTGGTGAGGATGCCGGTCGCGAGCAGCGTGCCCACGCCGGTGCCCGGGTCCAGCCGCCAGAGAGCACCCTGTTGCGACACGTAGAGCGTGCCGTCAGGCGCGAAGTCCATGCCTTCGGGTGCGGTCAGGTTCGGCACGCCGGCCACCGTGGCCGTGCCGCTGACGGCCTGCCGGGAGAGCCACACGCCGTCGGCACCATAACGGTAGAGCTGCCGCACGCCTGCCGAGCTGGCCTCGGAAAGCAGGTGCACCACGCCGCTGGCTGACACCGCAATGGCGGCCATGGGCTCGGCCACCGGAAAAGCAGTGGTGCAGCGGCCCGTCGCAACGTCCACCTGCGTGAGGGTACTCAGAGCGGACGATGTGGCCAGCACCACGCCGTCGGGCATCAGGTCGGCCGCGCTGTGAGAGCCGCATGACGCCGCCTGCAGCTGCGTGCTGCCCGTGATGGCGTTGATGCCGACAAAGGGCAGCTCCGCAGCCGACTGCACGAACAAGCCGCTGCCGGCAGCCAGCGCGGGCACGGGCTCGGTGGCCGTGATCGTGACGGTGGCGACGGCGCTCGCGCCCAGGCCATCGCTGACCACCAGGCTGAGCACGTAGAGGCCGATCACGTCGGCCGACAGCTCGATGCGGGGCGCGTTGCGGTTCTGCAAGGAGGCCGTGCTGCCCGCGGGCCGCGAGCTCAGGCTCCATTGGAAGCTGAGTGGGTCGCCATTGGGGTCGCTGCTCGCGCTGCCGTCCAGGCGCACGCGGCTGCCGAAGGCCACGGTCTGGTCGGCGCCGGGGCGCGCCACGGGCGGCAGGTTGGCGGCGCTGACGGTGATGGTCACCGTGCTCGGTACGCTGTCCAGCGCGCCATCGCGCACCACCAGCGTGGCCACGTAGCTGCCCACCAGGTCGGGGACGAAGCTGCTGGCCTCGGTGGTGGTGCTGTTGAGCACCGCCACGCTGCCCGGGGGCTTGCTGAGGATCCAGCTGAAGCTGAGTGCGTCGCCGTTGGCGTCGCTGCTGGCGGCGCCGCTGAGGCTGACGGTGCTGCCGGGCACAGCCCCTCGGTCGCTGCCGGCACGCGCCACCGGCGCCACGTTGCCAAGCGCGGCGGTGATCGTCACGGTGTTGGCAATGCTGGCGTTGACGCCGTCGCTCACCACCAGGTTGGCGACATAGCTGCCGGCCGCGTCGGCCACGAACGTGGGCCTGGGCGAGGTGCCTGCAGACAGCGTGGCGTTGCTGCCCAGCGGGCGGGCGATCAGGTTCCAGGCGTAGGTGAGCGCGCCGCCTTCGGGGTCGGTGCTGGCGGTGCCGTCGAGTTGCACGGTGGCGCCGATCAGCACGCTTTGCGGGCCGCCCGCGCGAGCGGTGGGCAAGGCATTGGTGGCGGGCGGCGGCGTGATGGGGCTGCTGCTGGCCGGTGCGTTACCGTCCGTGCCGCCGCAGCCCGCGGTGAGGCCCAAGACCCAAAGGCCCAGGGCTGCCAGCAAGCGATGTGTCATCGTCAACCTCGGTGTCCCGCGTCGAGTCTAGGCCGGGTCCATGCCGCGCAGCGCGTGTGGTCGCGCAGCAATCCGTACCAAGCTGCAACCGGCGGGTACAGCGCTGCAGGGCACGCCGATCATGGGCCACGGTTTTTTCACCGACACTCAGGCACGCCTGCCCAGGGCTGAAGCCCTGCCCGCTCCCCATGAAACCCCCCGCCCGCCTGCAAGCCCTCATCACCGAAGGCCTCATCGACAGCGTCTCGCGCCAGCTGAAAAGCGGCAAGGAGGCCGATGTCTATGTGGTGCGCCGCGGCGACGACACTTTCGCGGCCAAGGTCTACAAGGAGGCGCACAAGCGCAACTTCCGCCAGGCGGTGGACTACACCGAGAACCGCAAGGTGCGCAACAGCCGCCAGGCGCGCGCCATGGCCAAGGGCACGCGCTTCGGTCGCGAGCAGCAAGAGGCCGCCTGGCAGAGCGCCGAGGTCGACGCGCTGTACCGCCTGGCCGCCGCCGGCGTGCGCGTGCCCCGGCCCCTCAACTTCCACGACGGCGTGCTGCTGATGGAGCTGGTGGCCGATGCCGCCGGCGATGCCGCGCCGCGCCTGAACGACCTGCCCTTCAACGCCGAAGACGCCCAGCGCCACCATGCCACTCTGGTGCGCGAAGTGGTGCGCATGCTGTGCGCCGGCGTCGTGCACGGCGACCTGTCGGAGTTCAACATCCTGCTCGCCGCCGACGGCCCGGTGATCATCGACCTGCCGCAGGCGGTGGACGCTGCCGGCAACAACCACGCGCCGCGCATGCTGATGCGCGACGTCGACAACCTGCGCCGCTTCTTCGGCCAGTGGGCGCCCGCGCTGCGCGGCACGATGTACGGCCCCGAGATCTGGTCGCTGTACGCCGCGGGCCTGCTGGCGCCCGACACGCCGCTCACCGGCCGTTACGAGCGCCAGCCGGGCGCGGTGGACTTGTCCGAGGTGCTGCGCGAGATCGAGGACGCGCGGCTCGAAGAGTCGGCGCGGCTGCTGCGCATGGGCGGCTGAACAGACCGTCAGGCCTGCCAGACGCCGTAGCCCGCTTCGCGCAGCGCGATGGCCAGTTCCACCTCCATCTCGCAGGCCGCCGCGTAGGGCATCGGGTTGTACACCTCGTACAGCGCCGGCAGCAGCCGCAGCCCGTGCTCGAACACGTAGCGGTTGGCCTGGATGCCGGCCTTGTGCTTGTCGAAGCGCAAGTCGGGGTCGAGGCCGGTCATGCCGACGTAGACGAAGGGCTTGCCCAGCGCGTAGCCCGGGTTGGCGGCGCGAAAGCGCGGCTCGTTCCAGACCCGGTCGTCGAGTTCGACGACGTAGACGTGGTGGTGGTGTCGCCTGGGCATGGCAGGTTGATGATGCCGCGCCTGTGGCACCCGCCTTCGGCGATAGTGGCGTGGATGTCCCCTCCACCCGCTTCTTCCGCAAGCGCGCCAGCGTGACGCGCTCCGAGCCCACTCCCTGGCACGCGGCGGCGCTGCGCGACAGCCTGGCCACCTTCGAGGTGCAGGCGCTGCCCACACACGGCCTGCGCCGCGCCGCCGTGGCGCTGGTATGCACCGAGGCCGGCCACGGTGCCGGCCTGCCCGGCTTTGCCACCCACGCCACCTGGCAGGCCGAGCCGGCGCTGCTGCTGACGTTGCGCGTCGAGACGCTGCGTGCCCACGCCGGCCAGTGGGCGCTGCCCGGCGGCCGCATCGACGACGGCGAAACACCCGAGCAGGCGGCGCGCCGCGAGCTGCAGGAAGAGCTGGGCCTCGTGCTGCCGCCCGCGGCCGTGCTGGGCCGGCTCGACGACTACGCCACGCGCTCGGGCTACGTCATCACGCCCGTGGTGCTGTGGGGCGGCGCGGCCAGCGCGCTGGCGCCGAACCCGGCCGAGGTGGCCAGCGTGCACCGGGTGCCGGCCGGCGAGCTGCTGCGCGCGGATGCGCCCATCCTCGACAACCCGCACTCCAGCCCACATGAAGGCGGCCAGCCCGTGCTGCGCATGCCGCTCGGCAGCGCCTGGGTGGCCGCGCCCACGGCCGCGTTCCTGTACCAGTTCCGGGAGTGGCTGTTGCTGGGCCGCGGCACGCGCGTGGCGCACTTCGATCAACCGCGCTTTGCTTGGCGGTGATCCCCGGGCGCCAACCCCTGGCGTTGACGCCCCGAGTCGCATTCGCGGCATCGACACTCGCCGCCCCATACTTCTCAACTCAACCCTCTCGAGGCCCCGCCATGCCCCAGAAGATCGTCCTCATCGTGCACGCCCCGCCTTACGGCAGCGAGCGCTGCCTCTCCGCGCTGCGCGTGGCCAATGCGCTGACCGGCGTCGACGCACAGGACACACCTGAGCTGCGGGTGTTCTTGATGTCCGACGCCACCGTGCTGGCACTCCCCAACCAGCAAGACGGCGCCGGCAACGGCCTGCAGGCCCTGGTGCAGGAGCTGGTGTCCCGCGGCGTGCCCATCGCCGTGTGCCGCACCTGCGCGCTGGCCCGCGGCCTGGTGGGGCTGCCGTTGATCGAGGGCACGCGCATCGGCACGCTGGCCGAGCTGGCCGAGTCCACGCTCTGGGCCGACAAGGTCATCACCTTCTAGGAGCGTGGGCGGCAGAACATCGCCGAACACGCCAAGGTGACCAAGATCTGCGGAGGCGCGGCTGATTGACTGATTTCGAGCACCTCTGTCGCGTGTCGC
>JBIJAP010000319.1:0-4467 GCA_044345715.1 Rubrivivax sp. | reverse complement strand
AGCGCCTGCATGCCGCCGAGGCTGCCGCCGATCACGGCGGCGAGCTGCACGATGCCCAGGCGGCTGAGCAGCCGGGCCTGCGCGTCGACCCAGTCCTCGACCGTGACCACCGGGAAATCGGCGCCCCACGGCCGCCCGGTGGCTGGGTTCGGGTGCATCGGCCCGGTGCTGCCGAAGCACGAGCCCGGGTTGTTGATGCCGATGACGAAGAAGCGGTTCGTGTCCAGCGGCTTGCCCGGGCCGACGAGGTTGTCCCACCAGCCCAGGCTGCCATCGGGCGCGCTGCCGGCCACGTGGTGGCTGGCGTTGAGCGCATGGCACACCAGCACGGCGTTGCTGCGCGTGGCGTTGAGCGTGCCGTAGGTCTCGTAGGCCAGTTCATAGGCCGGCAGCACCGCGCCGCTCTGAAGCGGCAGCGGCTCTTCGAAGCGCATCGACTGTGGCGTGACGGAACCGACCGAACCCATGAAGGACAAAACCCGGTGCCATGCTTCAACACGGACACCGGGCTTCAGCGCAGGGCTGGGTGCTCGAAATCCTGTTTAGTTCCGGCATCACATCGCTGCGCGATATGAGCCTTCTCTGAAGCGGGGGTACCGCTTTAGCGGCATTTGTTGAAAGCGCCCGCAATCCGGAGCAAATCGGCGCTGAAGCCAAAAGTATAGCCAGCGCCCTAACATGGCCGGCAATGAACACACCCGCCTTCACCGCCTTGATTGGCGCCCTGGCCTGCGCCGGGCTCTTGTGCATGCCCACGGCGGCGCTGGCCCAGCCGGCGGACGAGCCCGGCCCCGAAACCCCTGCCGATGGCCGCCCGCCGCAGCCGCTGTGGGAGGCGGGCCTGGCCGCCTTCGGCGCGCACTCGCCGGCCTACCCGGGTGCCCGGCAGCGCACGCGCAATGCCATCGCGCTGCCTTACCTGCTGTACCGCGGCCGCGTGCTGCGCGCCGAACAAGGCATCGTGGGCGTGCGCGCGGCCCGGACCGAGCGCATGGAACTGGACGTCGGCTTCGCCGGCAGCTTCGGCTCCGCGGCCTCGGACAACGACGCCCGGCGCGGCCTGCCCAACATCGGCACGCTGGTGGAGTTCGGCCCGCGCCTGCGCTGGCGCCTGGGCCCGGCCTTCGGCGGCAACCTGGGCGTGGCGGTGCCGCTGCGCGGCGTGTTCGACCTCAGCAACCGCTTTGAATACCGCGGCATGGCGCTCGAGCCATCGCTGCGGTGGAGCCGCCGCGCCGCCGGCTTCAACTTTGGCGGCAGCCTGGGTCTGCTGATCGCCGACGAGCGCCTGGCCGACACCTTCTACGGCGTCGCATCCGTCTTCGCCACCAGCACGCGGCCGGCCTACGAGGCCCAGGCCGGGCTGGTGGCCACTCGCTTGTCGTTCAACCTCAGCCGGCGCCTGGGCCGCGACTGGGTGGTGTTCGGCTTTGCGCGAGTCGACAGCGTGCGCGGCGCCGCCAATCAGAGCAGCCCGCTCGTGGGCAAGACACGCGGCACGGCCGTGGGCCTGGGCGTGACGTGGACCTTCGCCCGCTCCGACCGCCCGGCGGAAACCTGAGCCCACTAACCATCGAAATGAGAGACGTGATCGACATGAGCGACATGAGCCCCATCCCCGGTTTCGAAGGCTTCGAGCCGCTCGACCTGCCCGTCCAGGGCCGGCGCCTGCGCGGCCGCATCGGCGGCCGTGCCGGCGCGCCGCCGCTGCTGCTGCTGCACGGCTTCCCGCAGACGCACGTGCTCTGGCACCGCGTGGTGCCGCAGCTCGCGCCGCACTTCCGCCTCGTGCTGCCCGACCTGCGCGGCTACGGCGACAGCCAGGCCGCGCCCGACGAGCCGCAGCACACGCAGATGGGCAAGCGCGCGATGGCCGCCGACGTGCTGGCGCTGATGCGGCAGCTGGGCCACGAGCGCTTTGCCGTCGCCGGCCACGACCGCGGCGGCCGTGTCGCGCACCGCCTGGCGCTGGACGCACCCGAGGCGGTGACGAAGCTCGACATCGCGCCCACGCTCGACATGATCGAAGGCGCCGACTGGCGCTTCGGCCGCGCCTACTACCACTGGTTCTTTCTGGCGCAGCCGGCGCCCGAACCCGAGCGCATGATCGCCGCCGACCCCGTGCGCTACCTGCACCGCAAGCTCGGCGGCTGGGGCGCGGCCTCGCCTTCCGGTCACTTGTCCCACCTGCACCCCACGGCGCTGGCCGAGTACGAACGCGCCATCCAGCGGCCCGAGGTCGTGCACGCCATGTGCGAGGACTACCGCGCCGCACTCACCTGTGATCTCGAACTCGACCGCGCCAGCCGTGCCGCCGGCGACAAGCTGGCCTGCGATCTGCTGGTGCTGTGGGGCGGCCGCGGCATCGTGCAGGCCCTGTTCGACCCGATGGCGCTGTGGCGAGCCGCCAGCCGGGGCCGCGTGCAGGGCGAGGCGCTCGATTGCGGCCACTACCTGCCCGAAGAGCAGCCCGAGGCCACGGCGGCGCAGCTGGGCGCCTTTTTTTCGCTGTGACCGTGCCCGTGGCGCTGTTCGCGCTGGGCGAATGCCGCCGTTAGCGCCGGGCGAACCCTTCGGTTGGCGCTGCGCGGACCCCTCCGTTCGCTCTGAGCCAACCTCGCCGTTCGCCCTGAGCAAACCCCTCCGTTCGCCCTGAGCTTGTCGAAGGGCTCGTGAAGGGCGCAGGCTGCCCGGCTGAGCTTGTCGAAGCCCCACGGTGAGCCCTTCGACAGGCTGAGGGCGAGCGGTGGTGTGTGGTGAGTATCCGTCCGGCGCAGTCATCTTGCGGTAGCGAGACGACACTTCAGGATCGAGTTGCCGAGCAGGCGGACACGGCGGCGGCATGCGCTGCTTGCTGCATCTGAAGGCGCGCGAGCCCGCGGCGATCGCTCGCGGGCGTCTGGCGGACTGGATCGCCCACGGGATGCGCACTGTTGAGGAACTTGCCGGTGCGTTCACAGCCGGCAGGCGCAGCCGGGCTCGCCGGCGGTGCCCACCGCCGAGCCCGGCTGCGATTAACCTCGGCCCGCCAGAACCTGCAGGAACACACGATGAGCTGGACGAAGACACTGCACCGCACCACCACCTGCGCACTGGCGTGGCTGGCCTGCAGCGGCGCACTGGCCGCGCCCGCCTTCGATGTCTTGTCGCCCGCGAGTGACACGGCCGCCGCCGCGGCGGCCAGCACAGTCAGCGCGGAAGCGCGCTTCGCAAACACGCCGTGGCAGGGCATCGAAGCGGCCACCATGGAACTGGCCGAGCGCAGCATCGGCTCTTTTGCGGGCCAGCCCTTCGGCTGGCTGGGCAGCTCGGTGACCATCCACTACCGCATGTACCGCCACCGCCACGAAACGCGCGGCGGCGTGGTGCTGGTGCCCGGCTTCACCGAAGGCCTGAGCATGTACCAGGAAGTCGTGCACGACCTGGTGAGCAACGGCTGGTCGGTCTACATCCACGACCACCGCGGGCAAGGGTTTTCGACCCGGCTTTTGCAGGGCGATGGCGAGGCCGACAAGGGCCACGTCGACCAGTTCGATCACCTGGTGGCCGACCTCGACAGCTTCGTGGCCCTGGTGAAGCGCAGCCGCGTGCCGGCAGCCGGGCCGCTGGTGGTGATGGCGCACTCGATGGGCGGCGCGGTGGTGTCGCTGCACCTGGCACGTCGCGGCAGCGACACGCCGTTCAAGGCCGCGGCGCTGGTGACCCCGATGCACGAACCCCGGGTGGCCGAACCCGGCAGCGACCAGGTTCTGCGCCGCTGGTGCGACGACTGGGCCGTGCGGTTGCCGTTCGCGCTGCCCTTCGTGTCGACGCAGCGCGTGTCCGGTCAGGGCTTCGAAGCCGAACGCGCCGCGTTCCTGGCGCAGACCGACCGCGCCGACAACGACATGTCGCACAGCGTGCCGCGGCTGCTTCGTCGCTGGGACGACCGTGCCGCCACCTGCCCCGCCGAAGGCGCACCCGCCGAGGCCGGCCAGCACTGTGGACATGGTGACGCCCGTGTCGCCGGCCCGACGCTGCGCTGGGTCGCGCAGGCCTGCGCTGGCGCGCGCGAGGCGCGTGGCGAGGCAGCAGCGCAGGTCAGCGTGCCAGTGCTTCTGCTGCAAGGCGGGCAAGACACCGTCGTCGAACCCGAGGCTCAGCGCGTGTTCTGCGAGAACGTCAACAAGAGCAGCACCGGCGGCAGCTGCCGCGGCGTGCTTTTGCCGGCCGCGCGCCACGCCTTGCTGGTCGAGGCCGACCTGCTGCGAACGCCGGCCATGCTGGAGGTGCTGAACTTCTTCGACGCCGCTGCGCGCGACACGGCACGCTAGGAGCGTGGGCGGCAAGTTAAGGGGCCAACTGGCGTGCAAAGGCGGCCCAGTTCGGCATGGGGGCCACGGCCCGGCCCACTAGTGTTTAATTGCAAAAAACAGCGATATTGTATGATGTCAGCCTTGTGTGGCCGAAGGTGGTCTCATGGCGCGA
>JBIJAP010000318.1:0-4473 GCA_044345715.1 Rubrivivax sp. | reverse complement strand
ACCTGTCGACGCTGCCGCTGGACTGCCTGAAGATCGACCGCAGTTTCGTCGCGCGCCTGGACGGCGGCAACGCCGAAGAGGCCGTGGTGCGCTCGATCGTGCTGCTCGGCAGCAGCCTGGGCAAGGTCGTGGTGGCCGAAGGCATCGAGACCGAAGAGCAGTTCCACCGCCTGCGTCGAATGGGCTGCCGCTATGGCCAGGGCTACCTGCTTGGTCGGCCGACGACGCCGCAGCAAGTGTCCGCGGTGCTCGCGGGCGACCCAGCGTTATCGGCGTTGCATGCCGCCACGCTGCCGATGCCATGGACCAGTCCGACCGTTCATTGAACACCGCCGCGGTGCAGGGCCCTGAAGCGGCGCAGGCGGCTCGGCCACGCTCAGGGTGCTGGCGCTGCACCTCGACGCCGGGCCGGCTCAGCGCCGGGCCTGGTTCATCACTGCCATCCCGGCCACCGCGAGCAGGCCGCCGAGCAGCAGCGAGGGCTCCAGCGGCTCGCCCAGCAGCAGGGTCGACGTGGCCACGCCGAACACCGGCACCAGACTGATGTACGCGGCAGCGCCCCCGGCGCCGAGTGCCGCCACGCCGTCGAAGTACCAGGCATAGGCCAGCACCGTGGCGCCGGCGGCCATGAACAGCATCGCCGCCCACACCAGCGGCGACGCGGCCAGTGGCGTGGCCATCTGTGCGGGGCCTTCCACCAGCAGCGCGGCGGCAAAGAGCATCAGCGTGCCCGACGCGGCGGTGGTGCTGATCGTGGTGAGCGTGTCGATGCCGGCCAGCAGCCGCCGCCCCATCAGCGTGTAGGCCACCCAGCAGGCCACACAGCCCAGCAGCATCAGCTCGCCCACGCCCAGGGCGCCGGCGAACAGGCGCCAGGGCTCGCCCTGGGTCAGCACGATGCTCGCGCCGAACGCCGCCAGCGCCATGCCGATGCCAATGCGGGCGTCGAGCTTCTCGCGGAAGAGCCAGGCCGCGATCAGCGTCGTGACCACCGGGTTCACGGTGACGATGAGCGCGGCGCGGCTGGCCGGCACCTGCTGCAGGCCCAGCATGAAGAAGGCGGTGTAGCCGAACACGCCCACGGCACCGGCCGCCGCGAGCCCCAGCACCTGCCGGCGCGACAAGGCCAGAAGCGGCGCCAGGCCCCGCCCGGCCAGGCGCCACCACAACGCGAACAGCAACATGGCAAGGGCAAAGCGCCAGGCACCGCCCGTCAGGGGCGGCAAGGCTTGCGCCAGCACGCGGCCGGCGGGCCAGGAGGCCCCCCACATCGCGGCCATCCCGATGAGCTTGAGGTGCACACCGGCGCTGCCGGCGCGCTGCAGCGCAGACAACAGATTCAGCGGATCAGCAGCACCGGCGTGCCGCACTGGGCCAGCACCTTGGTGGCGACCGAGCCGAGCACCAGGTTGCTCAGCGAACTGTGGCCGTGCGAGCCCATGATGACGAGGTCGAACTTGCCCTTGGTGGCGGTGTCGGAGATGGTCTCGGCCGCGTGCCCGACCTTGCCCAGGTACTCGGCCTTGATGCCCTGCTTGGAGAAGAAGCTGCGGATGGGCTTGAAGACCTTCTCGGCGCTTTCGTCGTAGTAGCCCTTCAGCGTGGCCTTGTCGATCACGGCCGCGGCGCGCGGCGGCACCGCGGGCACGGCGCTGATCACGGTGTAGTCGTGATGGCCACCGAGCCAGTCGTCGTGGGCCGCGAGGTAGGCCAGCATGCGCTTGGTAAACGAACTGCCATCGACGGCGACGAGGATCTTCATGGTCTTGTGCTCCTGAGCTTGTGACTGCAAGGTGTTGAGACTTCGAGTGTCGCATCGCCCATGGGCATGCCGACTTGACCCGGCTCAGACTGTGAGTGTTCTCA
The DNA here is from genome assembly GCA_044345715.1 of Rubrivivax sp. Taxonomy (GTDB): domain Bacteria; phylum Pseudomonadota; class Gammaproteobacteria; order Burkholderiales; family Burkholderiaceae_C; genus Rubrivivax. Next base: position 2,607 of record JBIJAP010000318.1, on the reverse strand, counting down.
GGGGCTCGTAGCCCTCGTGCTCGCCCTTCTTGGCCAGGCCGCGCGCCTGGCTCACGACGCGGGCCGGGGCGCGGCCCGCGCGCGCCAGCGTGTAGTCGTGGCGGCAGTGCAGGTGGCCGTGCAGCCAGAGGTCGGCGCGCACGATCAGGTCGTCGTCGGCGTTGCAGAAGCTGGCGGTGCCGGGCTGCGGGCCGTAGCGCGGATCGGCGCTTTTCAGACTGGGCGCGAAGTGCGTCACCACCACCGTGGCGTCGGCGTTCGAGGGCAGCGACAGGCTGCGCTCGAGCCAGTCGCGGCAGGCCTGGCCTTCCTCGCGCACGGCGGCGGCGTCGAAGTCGCGGCCGTGGCGCGTGGCCTTCATCACGCGCTGGAAGTAGGCCGCCGCGCGCTCGGCGCGTTCGCGGCCGGCGGCGCCGAAGAGGCCGAAGTCGCTCCAGCGCGTGGTGCCCAGAAAGCGCACGCGGCGGCCGTCGGTGGCGGTGTGCAGGTGGCTCTGGCGTTCGAGAAAGATGAACCCCAGGCCTTCGAGGTAGCGCCGCAGGTCGGCTGCGGCCTCGTCGACATCGCGGCTGTCGAATTCGTGGTTGCCGGCCACCACGATCACCGGCACCGGCCAGCCGCGGAAGCGTTCGTAACCCCGCCAGCCGCTGTCGATGTCGCCCGCCAGCACCAGCAGCTCGGCACCGGGAGCGGGTTCAGGGTCGAAGGACTCGGTCTCGAGGTGGAGATCGGACAGCAGCTGCAGTTTCACGCGGGCGATGCTGCCACGGCGGGCGTGCCCGTGCCGGCGCCGGGCCCCTGCCAGTGCAGCCAGGCGCCGTGCGGGTGGGCCTCGGCCAACAGCGCATCAACGCCGCCGGGCCAGATGGTGCAACGCAGCGCCACGCGCAGGTCGGGCCGCGGCGGCTCGAAGCGCAGCCAGGCCAGCGGCGACTCGGCGGTGGCCTGGGCAGCGGCCGCGTGCATCCGCGCGGTGATGGCGGCCTGCTCTTCTGCCGCGATGTACTGCCACACCACCGAGTGCATCAGCACGAAGGCCTCGCCCGCGTGGCGCGCGGCCAGTTGTTCGCGCACGAAGTCGACGGCCTGCCGCGCCTGCACGGCCGCGCTGCTGCTGAGGCTGCTTTGGCCGCTGCGCAAGGGCCGCACCACCGCGATGGCCGCGCGCAGACGGGCCAGGCGCTCGCGCTGGTCGGCCCAGATGAAGGAGGCCAGGCGCAGGTCTTCGCCGGGCAGCGAAAGGTCCAGCGGCGCGGCGTCGCAGCCGGCGCGGCGGGCAATGGCCAGCGGCGCATCGGTGGGCGGTGGCGGGCCGCGCCAGTCGGGGCGCAGCGTGAGTGCCGCGGCGGCGTCGCCCCAGGCCCATGTGCCACCGTCAGCGCTGGCCGCTTCGTGCCGGAAATGGTCGCACCACAGGTTGAGGCCGGCCGACGAGCCGATCTCGGCCAGGTGCAGCGGCCGCCGCAGCGTGGCCGCCACGTGCAGCAGGCCCGGCAGCAGCGCGGCACTGCGCATCACCTCGTTGGTCTGCGGCGGGCGCGACAGCGCGGCCCGCAGGTGGGGCTGCTCGCGCTGCCAGGCCAGCGCGATGGCGGCGGTGAGCGTGGCGTCGTCAGCGGTGTCCGCCGTGGGCGGCCACAGCTCGGCCCAGGGTTTGCGCCCCAGCAGCGCCAGGTGATGCAGGCCGCCCAGCCAGCGCAGCGACACCGCCGCGGCGAGCGGGTCGCGGTCAACCTCGGCCAGCGTGGCCAGGGCCTCGGGGTCGGTGTCGAGCCAGCGCCGGCTGAGCGCCAGCACGCGGGCACAAAACGGCGACGCGCCGGCTTCGCACCACCCGACCTGTCGGTCGAAGGCGTCCAGCAGGCGCGCCGCGGGGCTGCTCAAGGATCAGAGCTTCTCAAGGCGCGCCTCGATCTGCGCCTTGGTGGCCGGCAGCGCAGCCGGCAGCTTGCTTTCGAGCTGCTTGAACAGCTCGGTGTGCAGCGTCAGCTCCTGCTGCCAGGCGCCCTTGTCGATGCCGATGACGCTGGCGTACTGCTCGCGCGTGAAGGCCAGGCCGTCCCAGCGCAGGTCGTCATAGCCCGGGCTGACGCCGAACACGTTGTCGGCGCCCTGCGCCGTGCCTTCGGCGCGGCCGACCATCCACTCCAGCACGCGCATGTTTTCGCCGTAGCCCGGCCAGACGAACTTGCCATCGGTGCCCTTGCGGAACCAGTTGACGCAGTAGATCTTCGGCAGCTTGGCGCCACCCTGGGCGAGCTTCTCGCCCATCGCCAGCCAGTGCTGCACGTAGTCGGCCATGTGGTAGCCCACGAAGGGCAGCATGGCGAACGGGTCGCGGCGCACGGCGCCGTTGCCGCCGGCCATGGCCGCCGTCGTTTCGCTGCCCATGGTGGCGGCCATGTAGACACCCTCGACCCAGGTGCGGGCCTCCGTGACCAGCGGCACCGTGGTGCTGCGGCGGCCGCCGAAGATGAAGGCGTCGATCGCCACGCCGGCCGGGTTGTCCCACTCGGGGTCGAGCACCGGGTTGGCGGTGGCGGCCACGGTGAAGCGGGCGTTGGGATGCGCGGCCTTGGCGCCGGTTTCCTTGGCGATGGCGGGCGT
>JBIJAP010000317.1:0-4488 GCA_044345715.1 Rubrivivax sp. | reverse complement strand
GATGCCATTGGGCCGCGGCAACCTCACCGCAAGTCCAGCCCACACGCAAATCCGCCACCTCGCCAGCGAATAAAGGCGGATCTACATCAGCGCCAACAACAGGGCCACCGAGAGCGTCTGGATGGTGCGGCCGCTCGTCATGGTGCCGTGGGTGCTCTGTTGCGGGCTCTCAGTAGTCAACGGTTCCCTTCAGCGCATCGAGACAGCACCATTCAGCGGAGCGCCCGCCGGCATCGGATGCTTCGACGCCGAATCCGCTCAAGTCTGGGTGGGCGTTCATCGCCTTGTCTGTCTGCCAGCGAACAACCCGGCACAAGCCTTGTCATCACTTGCCGAGTGCAGGTATCCGCGTGCACCGTGGCACCGCCTACAACTTGGAGGCTCGGCAAAACGGATGGTTGAGGACTTCGCGGCCAGTGCCAGCTGCATTTCTGATCGCATTTGTCGTGCTTTGGCCCGGCGTCACGACGCAGGATCAGGCTGAGTCACCGTGTTCCGTTGTCGGTGCGTAGGTCGGAATGCAGTGGGCGGGCGATTCCCCATTCCGACCTGTCCTGCTACGTCGAGGATCATCACTTGGACGACCGAATTCCGGCCCGTCGCGAGCGACTGGAAGTGCCCGTCACTGTGAGTTCGAGGCCGCGCCAGGAAGCTGACTTCCGATGCACCAGCCAGGGCTGGCCAAGGTCAACTGTCGGCGAGGTCCGCAAACTGGCGCGCCCGGCCAGGAGCCGCCACTCAGTTCATGCGCACAAAGCCGTCGTCGGGTATCAGAGGCTACGTCCTGGAATGGAGAAGCCAAGCCGGCCTGGATGCGATTCCATTCATCCGCCAACGCGGCAGCTGTCCCTTGCTGCCAGATCCAATCCGGATCAGCGCGAGGGCTTCCAAACGGTTTTCGCCAAGCGCATCAAGTTGCCGCCAAGTACGGCTTCCAGATCCGCGTCACCGTAGCCCCAGCCCTGCAGGATCTCCACGATGCCGGGCAACTGCTCCGGCGCCACCATCCGCACTCCCTTCTCGTAGCCCAGTTCGGCTGGGAAGGTGTGGCCCATCTTGGCCAAGTAGTCTTCCAGTTCCTGGGTGTCGAACACGTAGTCCAGGCCAAGAGCCACATGCTCTGGCCCGACCAGTTGCGCGACGTGGTCGATGTGGCGGGCAAAGGTCTCGCTGCTGTTGTCGTTTCGGCCCAGGAAGGTGCCGATGCCGTTGATGCCCACCACGCCACCGGTGGCGGCGCAGGCGCGGATCAGGTCATCAGGGATGTTGCGCGGGTGCGGGTGCAAGGCGCTTGGGTTGCTGTGCGAGAAGATGACCGGACGAGTCGCCACCTCGAAGACATCCCTGACCGTTCGGTGTCCGGTGTGGCTGCAGCACACCTGCATGCCCACGCCCTCCATCTCGGCGATCACTTCGCGGCCGAAGGCCGTCAGGCCGGCATCGTCATCCTGGCAGCCCCCGCCGACACGGTTGCTGTTGTTGTAGGCCAGGAGCATCCAGCGCACGCCCAGGTCGTGGTACAGCGACACCAGGCTGGGCTGGTCGGCCACCGCATTGGCGCCCTCGATGTCGAAGCCGACCGCCAGTCGACCCGTGGCATGTGCCTGCTCGATGTCTTCTGAGGTGCTGAGCAGGATGTATTCGTCGGGCCGAGACCGGATCCAATGGCGCAAGCTGGCCAGGGTGCGGACATGGTCCTCGATGCCCATGTCGCCGAAGCCCACATTGAGCATCACCGCGCAGACACCTGCGGCACGGTAGCGCTGCAGTTGCGGCAGGAACGAGGTGTCGTGCGGACGCGCCACCGGCATGCAGCCGTGGTTGTCCCAGACGATGCACCGGCGCAGCAAGGCCGTCGCCTGTTCTCGGGTGGTTGCGGTCATCGGGTTCATTCCTGGCGAACCATAGGTCAACGCGGTCCGGGATGGGTTAGGCTTGAATAACGGAAATTTAGGAGCATCGAACGTATGCCCGGCCGTACCGCCAAACCCGCAGAGGATGCCTGGTCGCCGCTGGATTTCGACCAGGAGGCCTACAGAGCCGGTTCCAGCGAACAGAGCTTCAAGCGCTTTGCACGCCAAGGTGTGCGCACCTTGCATGCCCACACCGGTGGCAGTGGCACCTCGGACACGGTGCGCCTCGACCAGGACCTGCTGCTGACAGTGATCAACTGCGTGCTGCCCAGCACCACGCGTTGGCGCTACGACACCAACGAGTCCCTGATCATGCTGCGCGCGTCGCTGTGCTGCGACGTCGCCTTCGAGGTCGGCAGCTCGGCGCAGCTGGTCTTCAACCGCCCGGAGGTGACGCTGGTGTGTCTGCCCCAGGGGCGGCCGCAAACTGTCGACATTGCCGGCGGCGCCCGCCAGCAGGGCCTGGTGGCGATCTTCCGTGCATCGGCGTTCGCGGCACGCTACGGGCTGCAGCTGGGTGACCTGCCGCCACTGGTGCGCGATGCGGTCACGGGGACGGCCGAGGTCGGCCGCATTGCGTCGTTTCCACTGGACCATCGCCTCGCGGCGCTGCTGGCCGACACCATCGACACGCGGCTGGAAGGCGAGATGCGGGTTCTGCAATACGCCGGCCGCCTGGCCGAGCTGGTGGCCTACACCCTGGACGCCATGCAGCACGTGCCGCTGTTGCGTGGCACCGCGCTGAACCGGCAGCGCGACGTGGAACTGGCGCATGCAGCCCTGGCCCGCCTGGAGCACGGCTTCCGCAAGCCGCCGCTATTTGCCGAGCTGGCGCGCGAGATCGGCACCAACCAGAACAAGCTCAAGGCCGTCTTCAAGGAAGCCTTTGGCGTCACGATGGCGGAGTACTGCCTGGAGCGCCGCATGCGCGAGGCGCAGCAACTGCTGCTGGCGGCCAACCTCACGATCGCCCAGGTGGCCGAACGGGTCGGCTACGAGCACCAGAGCAGCTTCGCGGCAGCCTTCAGCGGCCACGTGGGCATGTCGCCGCGCGAGTACCGGCAGCACCGCGCACCCTTCAACCTGTCGCTGAACGCAGGAGACGAGGGCGACCGGCCCCGCGCCTAGGGTTCACCCGGGCGGGTAGGTCGCGGTGCCCCCGGGCCGTGCCGATCGCCTAAATCTTTGGTGCAAGTTCAAATGCGTGCAGCGGAACGGACCCCTATCGTGCCGCGGAGTCTTCCGTCCACCTGCCCAAAGAAGGACCCGCACGATGACCTGCCTGCAACACTCACCCGCTCGCTTGACCATCCTGGGGGCTGCGCTCTCAGCGGCTGGCTTGATGGCCTCGCTGCCAGCCGCCGCGCAGCAGTCGTCGTCGGGCAAGGCTGACGAGGACACCACCCAGACCGTCGTCATCTCGGCCAACAAGCGGCTTGAACAGCAGCGCGAGGTAGCAGGCACGGTGTCGGTGTTGCAGGGCAGCGATCTCGAGCGCCGCGGCGCCCGCGACCAGGAGGACTTCCTGAAGCTGACGCCCGGCGTGCAACTCAACCGCGGCGACCCCAATGGCAGCGGCATCACCATCCGCGGCCTGAGCAGCCAGGCCTCGCCCGAGAGCGGCGGCGGGCAGCAGAACGCGAGCGGCTCCTACCTGGAAGACGTGCCGTTGGCTTCGCCCATCGGGAAGGGGCTTGTGGCCGACATCCTGCCTTTCGACCTGGAACGAGTCGAGGTGTTGCGCGGGCCGCAGGGCGCGCTGTTCGGTTCGGGCTCGCTGGGCGGCGCGGTGCGCTACCTGCTGGCCAAGCCCGAGCTGAAGGCCTTTGGTGCGGCGGTGCAGGTGGGCGCCAGCAGCGTGTCACAAGGCAAGACCGCGGGCTCGCTCTACGGCATGGTCAACGCACCCATCGGCGACATGGCCGCGCTGCGCGTGGTGGCCTTCGACCGCACGTCGCCCGGCTACATCGACAACAAGGGCACCAACACCAAGGACGCCAACGAAGTGCGGCAGACCGGCGGTCGGGTGCTGGTCACCGTGAAGCCTGTGCGCGACCTGACGGCCACCTTTGTGGCCAGCACGCAGAAGACCACGCAGGACGACTTCAGCTATGTCTTTGGCGACCCGAAGAAGCTGGAGCACGACAACCCCTCGCTCGGCCGCGGCACCTCGCAGTTCGACTTCTCCAGCCTGACGGTGGACTACGACCTGGGCGGTGCGATCCTGACCTCCGTCACCGGCTACTGGAAGACCAAGACCAGTTCCAACGGTGACGACACGAGGCTGTTCGCCACGTTGGGGCTGGCGCTGCCGATCGTGTCGCGCACGGCCGCCGGCAGCAGCGACGCCAAGTCGCAAGAACTGCGCATCAGCAGCAAGCCTGGCGGTGCGTTCAGCTGGGTCGCGGGCCTCTTCTACCAGACCAACAAGGGCAGCGGCGCGGCCAAGCAGAGCGACCCCTCGGCCGCATTCGGCATCGTGGACCTGGTGGACCTGAAGACGACCTCCGAAGGCACCGAGAAGGCGGCCTTCTTCGACGGCGAATACAGCCTCGGCGGCGGGTGGAGCGCAGGG
>JBIJAP010000316.1:0-4498 GCA_044345715.1 Rubrivivax sp. | reverse complement strand
GGTCAGCGGTGCTTGCGGTAGGGCTCTTCGAAGTCGAGAAAGTCCTGCTCGGCCAGCGCGTCGGCGATCCAGGCCTTCACGCCCGGGCTCTGCGCCACGCGGTGCATGTAGTCGTAGGTGTGCGGCGTGGTCGGCAACTGGTAGGTGCGCAGCCGCATGCACACCGGCGCGAACATCGCGTCGGCGGCGCTGAAGGCGCCGAACAGGAACGGCCCGCCGCTTTGGTTGAGCGCGTCGAGCCAGGCGGTCTCGATGCGCATGACGTCGTTGCGCACCTCGGCCTGCTCGGCCCACACCTGGGCGCCCACGTCGGGCAGCGCGGCCTCGATGTTCATCGGGCAGTGGCTGCGCAGCGCGCCGAAGCCCGAGTGCATCTCGGCCGCCAGGCTGCGGGCGCGGGCGCGGTGCCGCATGTCGGCCGGCCAGACGCCGCGGCCGGGGAACTTGTCGTGCAGGTACTCGATGATGGCCAGCGTGTCCCAGACCGAGAAGTCGTCGTCCAGCAGCACCGGCACCTTGCCGGCGGGCGAGAAGCGCGCCACTTCCTTGCGGAAGGCCGAGTGCGGCGTGAAGTCGAAGCGCAGCTTCACCTCTTCGAACGGGATGCCCAGCTGCTTCATCAGCACCCAGGGTCGCATCGACCAGGACGAGTAGTTCTTGTTGCCGATCAGCAGTTGCATGGCGGGCTCCGGGTGGGGGGCGGGAGGCCATGCTACCCATACCTCCGTTCGGGCTGAGCCTGTCGAAGCCCCTGCGGCGATGATTTCGAGAACCGCGCGCGATGCGCGCCGTGCATCAACGCCGCCGGGCGCGGAAGCGGTCCTGCGCCATCGGGCCGAAGCGGTCGGCCAGGTAGCCGGGCGCCACCGCCTCCAGCGGCGTGGGTGTGATGCCCAGTGCCGCCAGCCCGGGCAGCGTGCCGCTGGCCACGTTGGGCACCGACATCGAGGCCACGTTGTCGCGCGACATCAGCGGCTCGCCCGGCATCAGCTCCATCGCCGCCGCCTGCAGCGAGCCGGCCCAGGCCGGCAGCGGGATCTGCGGCCGCTCGGCGCCGGCCCAGCGGCCCGCCAGCCGCACCAGCTCCGACAGCGTGACTTCGCGCGGGCCGGCGCACTCGAACGTGCGGCCGGCAGTGGCGGGGTCGTCGAGCGCCGCCACCAGGGCGGCTGCCACGTCCTGCACCCACACGGGCTGGAAGCGCGCCGAGCCAAAGGCCAGCGGCATGAAGGGCGCCAGCTGCTGCAGCTGCCCGAAGACGTTGAGGAAGCGGTCCTGCGCGCCGAAGATCACCGAGGGCCGCAGCACCGTGACGGCCAGCCCCGAGCCGGTGAACACGGCCTCGCCCGCAGCCTTGCTGCGCAGGTAGCGCGACGGCGCGTTGGCCGCCACGCCCAGCGCGCTGACATGCACCAGCCGCGCCACGCCCGCCGTGCGGCAGGCCGCCACGATGCCGCGCGGCAGCGCCACGTGCACCCGCTCGAAGGCGGCCTCGTTGCCATGCAGGATGGCCACCAGGTTGACCACCGCATCGCAGCCGTCGGCCAGCCGCGCCAGCGCGGCGGCGTCGTGCACGTCGGCCGTGATCAGGTCAACGTTCGGCAGCGGCCGCACCGCCTGCCCGTGGGCGTTGCGCCGCGTCGGCACCAAGACGCGCAGGCCGGGGTGGCTTTGCGCCAGCCGCTCGCACAGGGCGCGGCCGACGAAGCCGCTGCCGCCCAGCACCAGCACGCGCTGCATCGAGTTCAACGCGGCCGCCATCACGGCAGCTCGCGGTTGGGCGCGGGCGCGCTGGTCGGCCGCGGCGCAATCGGCGGCCCGAGCAGGCTCTTCAGCGACGGCACCGGCTGCCCCAGCACGGCGGCGTAGTAGACGCTGTTGGACAGCACTTTCTTGACGTAGTCGCGCGTTTCGTTGAACGGGATGTTCTCGGCCCAGGCCGCGGCCTCGACGGTGGCGCCTTCGCGCCAGCGGCGCGGCCGGCCCGGCCCGGCGTTGTAGGCCGCGGTGGCCATGGCCAGCGAGCCGCCGAAGTCGTCGAGCACGTGTTTCAAGTAGGTGTTGCCGAGCAGCAGGTTCACGTCGCGGTCGTTGATGAGATCGGGGCTCCAGGCCACGCCCACCTGCTTGGCCGTCCAGCGCGCGGTGGCTGGCATCAGCTGCATCAGGCCCGAGGCGCCGACATGCGAGCGCGCGTCCATGATGAAGCGGCTTTCCTGGCGGATGAGGCCGTACACCACCGCCGGATTCAGCCCGGTCTGGCGCGCCTTGGCCACCACCTGCTCGCGGAAGGGTGTCGGGAAGCGCTGGCGCAGGTCGACCTCGGCGCGAGTGCGGTCGGAGGTGTTGATGCAGCGGTCCCACACCTCTCGCTGGCAGGCGCGCTCGGCGGCGGCCAGCAGTTCGCGGTCGTTCAGGCCACGCAGCGTGAAGTTCCACTCGCGCACGCCTTCGCTGCGCAGGCCCAGGCTGATGAGTTGCAGCGAGCGGTCCAGGCCCGGCAGCCGGCGGGCCGCTTCGCGCTCGGCGTCGCTCAAGGGCAGCGGCGCGGCGGGCACGCCGACGCCCTGGCCGAGCTCTTCGGTGGCGAGCTTGCCGTAGAAGCCCATCTGCGGCGCGATCGCCGCCCAGGCCTCGCGGGCCTGCAGGCGTGCGGCATCGCCCTCGGGGCCGGCCGGCGCCAGGGCGTGCACGGCGCGGGCGTGCCAATACACCCAGGTGCTGTCGGCACGCTCGGCCGGGCTCATGGCCTCGACGGCGCGCTTGACCAGCGGCCAGCGGCCCGTGTCGCCCTCGGGTGCGCGCAGCGCGGCACGCACCTGCCAGGCCAGCGCATCGGCGCTGAACGGTGGCGCGGTGCCGGGGCGCGCGGCGGCGTCCCAGGCCCGCCAGGCGCGCTGGCTGTAATCCAGTGCCTGCGGCTGCAGGCGCAGCGCCGAGTGCCGCGCCACCTGGGCCCAGGCCAGCGCCTGGTGCGTGAGCGGCATGCGGGCGCGGCCGGCGCTGCCGGGTGGGGCCAGCGTGTCGATCTGCGCGGCGGCCGCGTCGGGGTCGGCCGCCGCCAGCCGGCTGACGGCCAGCAGCTCGAGCTCGATGGACGCCGGCGCGGCGGGCCGCGGCGTGCGCTCGAGCCAGCGCTGCGGGTTCTCCCAGAGCTCGGCGGCGTGGCGTTCGAGGGCCGGGTCGATCAGCGCCACGGCCGCCCGCAGCGGCCGCGGCCGGTTGACCTCGACCGCGGCGCGGGCCTTGGCCCACACGTCGGCGTCGCTCAGCCGGCCGGCGCTGCGCAGCGTGTTGGCCAGCAGCTGGCAGCCGTCGTCGAGCTCGCGCTGGGCCAGCCAGGCGGCGCGCGCGGCCACGCGAACGTCGGCGCCGTCTTCATGCTGCGTGATCAGCGCGTAGCAGGTGACCTCGCGGTCGTCGTTCATGCGAAAGCGCGGGAACTCGGCGCGGAAGTTCGCCCAGTCGCGGCGCGCGCCCAGCTCCAGCAGCCAGTCGTTGCGCAGGCGGTCTTCGACGTAGCTGCCCGGCCAGCGGGCATAGAACTCGTCGAGATCGGCCTGGCGCGCCTCGACCAGGCGGTTCGTGAGCGCCCAGTAGTCGGCCCACTGCGCCAGCGGATGGCGCGTGCGCTGCAGGCTGGCGCTGGCGGCCACCAGGGCGGCCTGGTCCCTGCGGCGCAGCGCCTCGCGGGCTTGCAGAAGCGTTTCGTCGCTGCCTGCGGCCAGCACCGCGGCCGGTGTGCGCGCCGCTTGTGCAGCGGCGGGCGGGCTGCTCAGGACAAACGTCGCCACGGCGACAGCGGCTGCAGCGCAGGGCAGGAGTCGCCCCATGGGCGGAAGAGGGCGGTTCATGCGGTGAATCTAGCGCATCGACCGTGTCGAAACGGCCGAAGAGTCCGCGCTTTGAACGCCGTCTTCAGCGATCGGCTCGCCGAGTGCGGCGCGTGTGGCTGCGGCCTGCTCCAGCAGCCAGGCATCGACAGCGGCGACGCCGGGGCGATCGTCGCGATCGGGCCAGCGCACGAGCCAGTAGGCATGGCGCAGCCGCAAGCGGCCGGCCTCGCCCAGCGGCTCTACCAGTTCGCCTCGCGCCAGAGCCTCGGTGACGAGCGCGACGCGTGCCAGCGCCACGCCCTGGCCAGCCAGGGCGGCCTGGATCTGCTGGTAGGTGTAGTTGAGGTAGATCCAGGCCTTCGGCTCACCCATCGCGGGCGCGTGCGCGCGCTGCCACGAACGCCACGACAGCGCGGCCGCGTTCGGCCGCGCGTCATCTTCTTCCAGCAGCACGTGGCGGGCCAGATCGGCGGCGCGGCGGATCGGTTGCCGCGCCAGCAGCGACGGGCTCGCCACGGGCGTGAGCAGCTCGCCGAAGAGGCGCGTCGAGCCCGGCGGTGCCCTCTCGGGCCGGCAGTAGCGCAGCGCGCGGTCGAGCTCTGGGTCGTCCAGTTCGGCCAGGTGGTCGCTGGCCGAGATGCGGATGTCGATGCCGGGGTGCA
>JBIJAP010000315.1:0-4505 GCA_044345715.1 Rubrivivax sp. | reverse complement strand
AGCGGGTTGGGCCCTAGCCGCGACAGGCCCACCAGCTCCAGCTGCACGTCGACGCGCGTGGTCGCCTGGCTGCGGCCGGTCGACAGCTGGTTGGCCACGACGCGGGCGATCCAGCAGCCGGCGTCGTACTCGAAGCCGAGGATGGAGTCGGTCAGCCGGCTGTCCTTGAGGCTGTAGTTGAAGCGCCCCACGGAGTACCACGCGCCCTTGCAGCTGCCGCTGCCGGCCGGCCGCCCGCTTCCTGGCGCCGCGCCCCACACCGGCCACTGCCAGCCCACCTCGAGCTGCTCCGACAGGCCGCGCGCCAGCCGGTAGGTGGCGCCGACGGTGCGGAACGGGCCGGGTGAGTAGCGCGCGCCCATGATCGAGCGCACCGAGCGCTGGATGTCGGGGCTGTACTGCACGGCGGCGTCGAGCGTCCAGCCCGGCAGCACGCTGGTGCTGCCCACCAGCAGCGCATCGGAGAAGCGCTGCTCCAGCGTCGGCCCGTCGGGCGAGCCGTCGGCCTGCGGCGCCACGCGTTGCGGGCGCAGCAGCACGCGCTGCACGAGGCCCAGGCGCATCGCCTCGGCGCCGCTGGTGGCATCGACCAGTCGTGTCGTGAAGCCGGCGGTCAGCTGCTTGGCGTCGGAGACGCGGTCGACGCCGGAGAAGGCGTTGTCGGTGAACAGCGAGACGACGTTGAAGTCCTTGGCGGCGGAGTCGTAGTTCGGCAGCTGGCTCTGCGCCCGGTACGGCGTGCTCACGAACAGCAGCCGCGGCTCCAGCGTCTGGCGCAGCTCGCGGCCGAAGAACACGGCGCTGCGCTCGAGTTCCAGGCCGAGGTCGAGGCTGAAGGTAGGGATGGCGCGGCGGGCGTCGGTCAGCCCGCTGGCCAGGCGCTGCGTGCCGCGGTAGGCCGCGGCGTTCAGCGCCAGCTTGGGCACGGCGAACCAGCCATCGCCCCGCACCGGGCGGGCCAGGGACCCCACGGCATGCCAGCGGTCGCCGGTGGGCCGGGCCAGATCGATGGCCTGGCCGGCAGGCAGGGTGAAGCGGTTGAACTCCGTCTGCAGCGCCAGCTCCACGCCGCCGGCGGCCCGCGCCTGCAGGGCCATGCCGATCTGCGGGCTGCGCTCGTAGGGCGCCAGGATGAACGACTCCGGGTCCTGCAGCACCTGCCAGCGCAGCACGCGGGCGTAGACGCTGCCTTCGCCCTCGCCTTCGCCCAGCAGCAGGGCAGCGGGCAGCGAGAACGAGCGCTCCACCGCCGCCCGGCCCGCCAACAGGCGCGGCGTGAAGCTGCGGCCGGCGTCAGGGAAATCCTTCCACCAGGCCTGGTCGCTGACGCGCGCGATGTCGGTCTCGATGCGCCAGCCGGTGGCCGGTGTCGCCTCGTGCAGCCACTGCAACGAGCCCCGAGAGCGGCGCGCCACCTGGTCGTTGGGCAGCGCGTCCAGCCGCAGCGCGCCTTCGAACCAGGGTTCGAGGTAACGGAACTCGCTGTCGACACCGAGCCCGCGCCGCGTGATCACGCGCGGTGCGATCGTCGCGTCGCGATTGGGCGCGATGTTCCAGTACCAGGGCACCGAAACGATCAGGCCGCTGCGGTTGTCGCTGCTGATCAACGGCGGCAGCCATCCGCTCTTGCGCTCGTCGTTGAGCGGAAAGCTCAGGCGCGGCAGCGCCAGGATCGGCACGCCCAGGAAGCGCAGCTGCGCGCCGTCGGCGATGCCTTCGTTGGCGTAGAGGTCGATCTGGATGCGCTCGGCCTTGAGCACCCAGTCAGGCTCGTCGCCGGCCGCGGCGGGGTCGATGCGCGGGCAGCTGGTGTAGCTGGCGTTGGTCGCGCGCGACCGGCCGGCGCCGAGGAAGTCGATGCGGTCGGCGCGGCCGCCGGCCCCGAGCGTCGTCAGCTCGAACTGTGGCTCGAGGAAGTAGCCCTCGAAGCGCTGCACCGACAGCTCGAGCTCGGGGCCGCTGTAGAGGGCACCGTCGCGCGCCACGCTGACGCCGCCCTTGGCGCTGGCGAGATCGCGCACGTTGTCGTAGGCCACGCGGTCGGCGCGGATCACGAGGCCGCCGCGGCGGAACTCGACGTCGCCCTCGGCCACCGTCTGCAGCTCGGGCTGGTTGGTGATGGAGCGTGCCTGCAGCACGATCGGGCCGCGGCGGCTGGCATCGGCCCGCGGCAAGCGCACCAGCCGGGGCGAACGCTCCAAAGGCACGGCCGGTGCCGATGCAGCGGCCGCAGGGGGCGTGGCGGAGGCTGGGGCAGGGGCTTGCGGCGCGTCGGTGGCGCCGTGCGCCGGGGCTGCCGATGCGAGCGCAACGATCGCCAGGGCCAGCGTCGGGTGGGTCATGCGCTCGGGGCGGCCTCGGGGCGGCGGGTGGCGCCGCGAGGGTCGCGACGGTCGGCAATTCTTAGAATCGATTATCCATGAGCCACACCTCCCGCCTGCCCCCTCGGGGCCCCGCCGTCGCTTGGAGCGACCCCTCGCGCCAGGCTGCATTCGAAGCTTGGGCGCAGGCCATCGCGGCGCAGCACGGCATCGACTGGCCCACGCTCGTGCCCGCCTCGGCCGATGCCAGCTTCCGCCGTTATCTGCGCGTGCAGACCGCCACCGGCAGCCTGATCGTGATGGACGCGCCGCCGCCGCAAGAGGACACGCGGCCCTTCGTGCAGGTGGCCGGCTTGCTGGCCGAGGCCGGCCTGCATGCCCCGCGGGTGCGCGAGGCCGAGCTCGAGCACGGCTTCCTGCTGCTCGATGACCTCGGCAGCGAGCTCTACCTGGGTGCCTTGCAGTCGGCGCAGCAGCAGGGCGACCACCGCCGCGCCGACCAGCTGATGCGCGACGCCATCGCGGCGCTCACGCGGCTGCAGCTGGGTGTCGACGCACGCGTGCTGCCGCCTTTCGACGAGGCGCTCTTGCGCCGCGAACTAGACCTGTTTCCCACCTGGTGCGTCGCCCGTGAGCACGGCCTGATCTGGGGCGATGCCGAGCGCGCCGCATGGCAGCGTGTCACCGACGCCCTGGTGGCCAGCGCGCTGGCGCAGCCGGTGGTGGCCGTGCATGCCGACTGGATGCCGCGCAACCTGATGGTCTGCGACGATGCCGGTGGGGGCCTCAACCCCGGCGTGCTCGACTTCCAGGACGCGGTGGGCGGCCCGCTGACCTACGACATGGCCTCGCTGCTGCGCGACGCCTTCATCAGCTGGCCCGAGGAGCAGGAGCTCGACTGGGCGGTGCGCTGGTGGCAGGCCTCGCGCGCTGCCGGTTTGCCGGTGTCGGATGACTTCGGCGAGTGCTGGCGCGCGCTCGAATGGATGGGCCTGCAGCGCCATCTCAAGGTGCTGGGCATCTTCTGCCGCCTGAAGCACCGCGACGGCAAGGCCGGCTATGCCGCCGACCTGCCGCGCTTCTTCGCCTACGCCACCAAGGTGGCGATGCGCTACCGGCCGCTGGCCCCGCTCGTGAAGCTGCTCGAGCCGATGAGCCAGCAGTCGGTGGCGGCCGGCTACACCTTCTAGCCTGCTGGCAGATGCGCCCGGCCGCCGGGAGCGCCGTGGACCGGCGCCCAGCAGCCGTTTACTTCGGCAGCACCACGGTGTCGATGACGTGGATGACGCCGTTGCTGGCCACGATGTCGGCCTGCACGACCTTGGCGTTGTTGACGGTCACGCCGCCTGTGGTGCCCAGGGTCAGCATGCCGCCCTGCACCGTCTTCACGCTGCCGGCCTTCACGTCCTTGGCCATCACGGCGCCCGGCACCACGTGGTACGTAAGCACGGCCGTCAGCTTGGCCTTGTCCTTCAGCAGCGCGTCGAGGTCGGCCTTCGGGATCTTGGCGAATGCGGCATCGGTGGGTGCGAACACCGTGAACGGGCCCTTGCCCTTGAGCGTTTCCACCAGGCCGGCGGCCTGCAGCGCGGTGGCCAGCGTCGTGAACGAGCCGGCAGCGACGGCGGTCTCGACGATGTCCTTGGCCTGGACGGCCAGCGACGCGGCGGCCAGGGCGGTGGCGATGATCAGCTTCTTCATGGAACAGGTCCTTTCAGGGACGTTTTGGGAACAGGGATCGAACAGAGAAGCCGGGCGTCTTCAAGGCGCCGGCAGGATGACGCGGTCGAGCACGTGGATCACGCCGTTGGACGCGAACACGTCGGTGGCCGTGATGGCGGCGCGGCGGCCGCGGCGGTCGGTGATGGTCAGCGTCGAATCCACCGTGAAGGTCTCGCCTTGCAGCGTGGTGATCGCCGGCCCCACCGGCACCTGGGCGCGCAGCACGCGGCCGGGCAGCACGTGGTAAGTGAGCACCTTGGTCAGCAGCGGAACGTCGGCCAGCAGCGCAGCCTTGCTGATGCCGAGCTCGCCCAGCAGCGCGACGAAGGCATCGTTGGTCGGTGCGAACACGGTCAGCGGGCCGGTGCCGGACAGCGCGCCCTGCAGATTGGCCGCGATCACCGCCTCGACCAGGATGCTGAACTGCGGCAGGCTCTGCGCCGTCTGCACGATGTTGCGGTT
>JBIJAP010000314.1:0-4515 GCA_044345715.1 Rubrivivax sp. | reverse complement strand
CTCTTGCTCATCCGTCAACTCTATCCCTGGGGCAACTCGCAATTTTTCGCTCCATTGCAAACCGAAGTAGAGCATTGGAGGTGGAAAACTCAATTAAGTTCCTTCAAGAGTCGAACACTACACTAGCACCCAGCGCCAGGTGGTGCGGCACATCCTGCCCAACGCGCTGGGCCCGGTGATCGTGGCGGCCTCCATCAACATCGCCGCGGCCATCATCACCGAGAGCACGCTCAGCTTCCTGGGACTGGGCTTCCCGCCCGATATCCCCACCTGGGGCCGCATCCTCTACGACAGCCGCGACTACCTCGACATCGCCGTGCACTGGGCCATGTTCCCCGGCATGGCGATCTTCATCGCCGTGCTCACCATCAACTTCATCGGCGACGGACTGCGCGACGCGCTCGACCCCCGCCGCGTCCTCTGAGTCCATGGCGCTCCTCGACATCCAGGGTCTGAAGACCCATTTCAAGACCGACGACGGCTGGCTGCACGCCGTCGACGGCGTGGACATCGCCATCGAAAAGGGCGAGACGGTCTGCGTGGTCGGCGAGTCCGGCTGCGGCAAGAGCGTCACCGCCAAGACGGTGATGAAGCTCATCGACATGCCGCCGGGCAAGATCGTCGCCGGCCGCGTGCTCTGGAAGGGCCGCGATCTGGTGCCGCTGGGCCCGGAGGAGATGCAGAAGATCCGCGCCAAGGAGATCGCCATCGTCTTCCAGGAGCCGATGACGAGCCTGAACCCGGTGTTCACCGTCGGCGACCAGATCTCAGAGAGCGTGCGCCTGCACGAGGGCCTGTCGAAGAAAGCCGCGCTCGAGCGCGCCATCGAGATGCTCAAGCTCGTGAACATCCCGACGCCCGACAAGCGCGTCAACGACTACCCGCACCAGTTCTCCGGCGGCATGCGCCAGCGCGTGATGATCGCCATCGCGCTGGCCTGCAGCCCGCAGCTGCTGATCGCCGACGAGCCGACCACGGCGCTCGACGTCACCATCCAGGCGCAGATCCTGGAGCTCATGCAGGACCTGAAAGACCGCCTGGGCATGGCGGTGATGCTGATCACCCATGCCATGGGCGTGGTGGCCGAGGTGGCGCAGCGCGTCGTCGTCATGTACGCCGGCCAGGTGGTGGAAGAGGCCCCCGTGGAGGCCCTGTTCGCACGGCCGCGCCACCCCTACACCCAGGGCCTGATCCGCAGCATTCCGCGCATCGACACCGCGGCCACCGCCGCCGGCCACCGCCAGCGGCTCGAGGCCATCCCGGGCACGGTGCCCAAGCTGGTCGCACCCAAGGCCGGCTGCCGCTTCGCCGCGCGCTGCCGCTTCGTGCAGCCCTCGTGCACCACGGCCGACCCGCCGCTGCGCGAGATTGCAACCGGCCACAAGGTGGCCTGCTTCCTGGCGGAGAGCACCTCGTGAGCGCGCCGTTGCTGAAGGTCGACAAGCTCGTCAAGCACTTCCCGGTGAAGGGCGGGCTGCTCAAGCGCGAGGTGGGCCGCGTGCAGGCCGTCGACGGCGTGAGCTTCGAGCTCGCCAAGGGCGAAACGCTCGGCGTGGTCGGCGAAAGCGGCTGCGGCAAGAGCACCACCGGCCGCTGCATCCTGCGCCTGATCGAGCCGACCTCGGGCGAGGTCACGTTCGAGGGCAAGAGCGTCACCGGCGCCGGCAAGGAAGAGCTGCGCGCGCTGGCGCGCGACATGCAGATCATCTTCCAGGACCCGTACGCGAGCCTGAACCCGCGCATGACGGTCAGCGCCATCATCGGCGAGGCGCTCACCATCCACAAGCTCACCAAGAGCAAGGCCGAGCATGACGCGCGCATCGTCGAGCTGCTCGAGACCGTGGGCCTGAGTGCCGACCACATGCGGCGTTATCCGCATGAGTTTTCGGGCGGCCAGCGCCAGCGCATCGGCATCGCGCGCGCGCTGGCGGTGAACCCCAAGCTGATCATCTGCGACGAGGCGGTGAGCGCGCTCGACGTGTCGATCCAGGCCCAGGTGATCAACCTGCTCGAGGACCTGCAGGCGCAGTTCGGCCTGACCTACATGTTCATCGCGCACGACCTGAGCGTGGTCGAACACATCTCCGATCGCGTGGCTGTGATGTATCTGGGCCGCATCGTCGAGATCGCCAGCGCGGCCGACCTGTACACCGCGCCGCGCCATCCGTACACCGAGGCGCTGCTGTCGGCGGTCCCGATCCCCGACCCGCAGGTCAAGCGCAAGCGCATCATGCTGCAGGGCGATGTGCCCAGCCCCCTGAACCCGCCCACCGGCTGCCACTTCCACACCCGCTGCAGCATTGCGCAGAAGGGCCTGTGCGACGTGCAGCGGCCCGAGCTCAAGGCCGTGGCCGGCAGCGGCAACGGCCACCAGGTGGCCTGCCACCTGCGCAGTTAGGTACAGCCTGGCGCGAGTGGCTCAGCGGCCGCCGCCCAGCAGCCGCGCCGGCAGCGTGAGCACGGCGCGCAGCAGACCGAACACCGCGTTCACTGCGATGCCCAGCAGGCGCAGCGGCAGCGTGAGCAGCCACACCAGCGGCCACAGCACCAGGGCCAGCAGCGCCAGCGGCCAACTCACCGCCAGCAGCAGGCACCACAGCAGGAAGGCGATCAGCGCCTTCATCGCCAGCCGCGTCAGCCGCGCGTGGACGAGGGCTCGCTGGCGGCCAGTTCGTGGGCCGCGTCTTGGGCCGCGTCATGCGGCGCCTGGGCCAGCGAGTCGATGCCGCCGAGCATGCCCAGCGTGACGACGAGCGCCAGGCCCAGGTTGACGGCGCGTTGCAGCAGCGAGTCGAGGGTCTTGAAGTTCATGGCGGGCTCCGGTGGAAGGGTGATGGCGTGTGCGAATGACTGCATCTTCGGCGGCACCGCGCCGCGCCACGAGGCCCTTGCGACGGGCTGCGATTCAGCCGGGATGAGCGGCGTCTGGCGCCGGCCAACGCACGAGGGCGCCGTGGCGTGGCGCTGCCGGCCATTGCGCGGCGTCCAGGGTGGCACCTTCCGCGACCGCAGCGCGCGGCAGGTGCACCAGCGCGGTGATCCACCCGCCGTGGCCTACCAGCAGCACGGCGCGGTCGCCTGCGCCGCGGCGCTCGTCCACGAAGGACTGCAGCCGCACCGCCAGCCGGGCCAGGCTCTCGCCCTCGCCCGGCGCGTGGTGCAGCAGGTCGGCCTCCCAGGCCTGCACCTCGCGCCAGGGCACCTCACTCCAAGGCCGGCCGTCCCAGCGGCCGAAGCCCAGCTCGGCCAGGCGGGCGTCGACCCGGCAATCGAAACCCCAGCGCGCCAGCCAGCGGCCCACGGCACGGCAACGCTGCAAGGGCGACACCCACACCACGCGCGGCAGCCGCTCGCGCCGCGCCGTGGCGCGCAGGCGGTGGGCCAGGCGCTTGGCGCGGCGCGCGTCCACCGGCAGATCGGTGCGGCCGATGCAACGGCCGGCCGCGCCGGTGGCACGCGGGTGGCGCCAGCACCAGAACGCAGGAGTCTGGTCCCCGTTCACCGTGACAGCGCCGCCAGCGCGGCCAGCAGCAGCGCCAGTTCCACCAGTTGCTGGGTCGCGCCGAGCGTGTCGCCCGTGAAGCCGCCCAGGCGCCGGCGCAGCCAGCGCTCCATCAGCACCGTCACCAGCGGCACGGCCAGCGCCGCCGCCACCAGCGCATCAGCAGGCACGAAGGGCATTGCCGCCACGAAGGCGATCAGCACCCAGCCGGCCGTCACCACCAGCGTCAGCCCGTCGGCCCGCTGCGCCAGCGGCTTGGCCTTGGCGTGTTCGGCGTCACCCGCGTAGGGCAGCAGCGCCAGCAGGCCCACGGTGGCGGCGCGCGACACCGCATGGGCCACCGGCAACAGCGCCAGCGCGGCCACCAGGTCGCGCACCGCCAGCGCGTGCAGCGTGGCGGCCTTGATCGCCAGCACCAGCACCAACGCCACCGTGCCGTAGGTGCCCAGGCGCGAGTCCTTCATGATGATCAGCGCGCGCTCGCGGTCGGCCGATCCCCCGAGGCCGTCGAAGGTGTCGGCCAGGCCGTCTTCGTGGAAGGCGCCGGTCAGCCACAGCGTGGCCGCCAGGCTCAGCAGCACGGCCAGCAGCGCGCCATAGAAGTGAGCGGCCGCCCACAGCACCGCCGCCGCAAAGCCGCCCACCAGCAGGCCCACACCGGCGAAATGGCGCGCGCTGGCCTGCAGCCAGTCGTCGTGCCAGGTGGCAAAGCGCAGCGGCACCCGTGTGAGGAACTGCAGCGCCACCAGGAACAGGCGGCACTCGTGGATCAGCGCGTGCATCACTCGGGCCTGTCGGTGGCGGTGTCGACGCCGGCCTCGCTGAACGAGGCCATCTCATTCAGCAACTGCACGGCCGACACCAGCAGCGGCCAGGCCAGCGCGGCGCCACTGCCTTCGCCCAGGCGCAGGCCCAGGTCGAGCAACGGCCGTGCGCCCAGCAGCGACAGCCCACGCGCGTGGCCGTTTTCGGCCGAGGCGTGCGCGAACACGCAGCCGCGGCTCAGTTGCAGC
>JBIJAP010000025.1:0-16231 GCA_044345715.1 Rubrivivax sp. | reverse complement strand
CCAAGCAGGCAAAGAGCGGATAGGATAACTGGATGGGCATCCAGTGTTGTGACTATTGTGGAGCTAATTGGATACCCCTTATAAACATACAGTTGTCTGGTGAGCCCTCCAGATCTGTTTTCCCAGCCCTTGCCGGCGCCGTCTGTGCTGCCCGCTGCATCGCCGGCCGGCATCGGCGAGCGTGCGGCGCTGCACCCGTCGGTGTGGCGCGCCCACGAACTCGGCTGCCCGCTGGCCACGGATGGCCGCCAAGCCATCGCCAGCGGCCACAGCGTGCTCGATGCCCATCTGCCTGGCGGCGGCTGGCCGCTTGGCGCGCTCACCGAACTGCTGCTGCCCCACGACGGCCTGGGCGAGCTGCGCCTCTTGGCCCCCTCGCTGGCAGCGGTGCAGCAGCGCAGCCAAGCCAGCCGTGGCCTGATGTGGTTCGACCCGCCGGCCGAGCTCTGTGCCTGGGTGCTCACGGCGCTGGGGATCGATCTGCGCCGGCTCGTTGTGGTTCGGCCGCGGCCGCTGCTGCCGGGGCTGCCGCCGCTGCGGCGGCGTGGGAGCCGCACACAGCTGCCGGCGGCCGACATCCTGTGGGCGCTTGAGCAGGCGCTCAAAAGCGGGCAGGTGGGTGGTGTGCTCGCCTGGCTTCCGTCGCGTCTGCCGGCCGATGCGCTGCGCCGGCTGCAGCTGGCGGCGCAGGCGCACGAGGGGCCGGTGTTTCTGCTGCGCCCGGCCTCCGAGGCGCGCCAGCCGAGCGCGGCGCCGCTGCGCATCTCCCTTGCCAGCGCCGGGCCTGATCGGCTGCGCCTCGTGTTGCTCAAGCGCCGCGGCCCGCCGGTGGCCGAGCCGGTGGAGCTGTGGTTGCCGCCGGTGCTGCCCGAGTCACTGCTGCACGACCGCGGGCTGCTGCCTGCCCACGCATCGGCGCTGCGCCCGATACCGTGGCCCGCTCAGGCTGAGCCTTGCCAGGCTCAGGGCGAACGGCCGGTGGGCCCTTTCGGGCTGAGCCTGTCGAAGCCCTGGTGAGCCCACGCCGCTCTCTTGCGCTGCGCCAACGGTACGGATGTCTGCCTTCTTCTCATGCACTGGATCGCCGTCCACCTGCCCCTGCTGCCGCTCGAGGCCTGCTGCGCCACGCTGCCGGCGGGCACGGATGATGTGCTCACCGGCCTCGATGCCCGCCCGGTGGCGCTGGTGCTCGACCATGCCGTGGCGCAGGTCAACGCCGCCGCCGCGGCACGTGGCATCCGCGTCGGGCTGAAGCGCGCCACCGCGCAGGCGCTGGCGGCCGACGTGCTGCTGGCCGAGTCCGACCCCGCCCGCGAGGCCGCCGCGCTGCGCGCCGTCGTGCACGCCGCGCTCGCCTTCACACCCGCCGTGGCCGAGCCCGACGCCAGTGAACCTGCCACCGTGCTGCTGGAGGTGCGGAGCAGTCTGCGCCTCTTCGGCGGCCCGGTGGCGCTGGCGCGGCAGTTGGCGGCGGCGCTGGCGCCGCTGGGCCACCGGCTGCAGATGGCCGCCGCGCCCACGGCCGCCGGGGCGGCCCTGCTGGCGCGCTGGGCGCCGCGTGGCGTGGATGTGCTGCACGGCCCGCACGCCACCGACCGCGTGGCTCTGGCCGTGTTGCTGGCGCGCGCGCCCGTGGCGCTGCTGTCCGCGCCGCGCGCCACCATCGCCGCCGAGATGACGGCACGAATGTCAGCGATAGGCCTGCACCGCCTGGCCGAGCTGCGCGCGCAGCCGCGCAGCGGTCTGGCGCGGCGCTTCGGCGAGGGCCTGCTCGACACGCTCGACCGCGCCTTCGGCGACACCGCCGACAGCCGCCGCTGGGCGACGCTGCCCGCGGTGTTCGAGGCCCGGCTGGAGCTGGCTGCGCGTGCCGAGAACACCGAGCAGGTGCTGCACGGTGCCGGCGTGCTGCTGGCGCGGCTGTTGGCCTGGGCGCAGGGGCGGCAGGTGCGCGTAGGCCGCTTCGTGCTGCGTTGCCTGCACGAGCGCGCGCGCCAGGAACTGGTGCCGCCCACCGAGCTGGCGGTGGAGCTGGCCGAGCCGGCCATCGAGCTGGTCCACCTGCAGGGCCTGCTGAAAGAACGCCTGGGCCGCCTCGAGCTGCCCGCCCCGACGCTGGACCTGCAACTGCACTGCCACCACGTCGTGGCCGCGCAAGCGCCCAACGGCGAGCTGTTCCCCACGCGCGCCAGCCGCGCCGAGGGCCTGCTGCGCCTGCTCGAGCGGCTGCGCGCGCGGCTGGGCGACGCGCAGGTGCAGCGCCTGGTGGCCGTGGCCGACCACCGCCCCGAACGCGGCAGCCGCGCGCTGCCGGTGCAGGGCGAGGGCGCGCAGCCGGCCTTGCCGGCGGTGCCGCCCGGGCCGACGCTGCTCGACCCGGCGCTGCCGCTGCACCGCCCAGCCTGGCTGCTGCCCGAGCCGCAGCCGCTGGCTGAAGGCCCCGACGGCACGCCGCTCGTCGGGGGCCGGCCGCTGCGCATCCTGGCCGGCCCCGAACGCATCGAAACCGGCTGGTGGGACGAGCACCCGGTGCTGCGCGACTACTTCATCGCCGAGGCGCACGACGGCGCGCTGGTCTGGGTGTTCCGCCACCGCCTGCCGCAGCCGCCGAGCGAGCCGCAGTGGCATCTGCAGGGTTTGTTCGGCTGATGCGACGGCAGGCGTCGCGCCCCGTGCAAAACCTGCGCGACGGCCATGCGATAGTGCGCGCCCGATGAAGCCCCCCGCCGCCCACCCATCCCCCGCGGCCCCCGCTGCGCCCGTGGACCCCGAGGTGCAGCGCCGCATCGATCGCAGCGTGCCCGACTACCCCGGCACGCCCTGGCGCCGCCGCTTGCTGTTCCTGGGCCTGGCCGTCGCCATGGGCTGGGCGGTGGTGACGACCTTGATCGATCCGCCCGGCAACATCAAGCGCAACCCGCCGCCGCGTGTCGACGCGCCGGCCTGCGTGCCTGGGCAGACACGCGGCTGCGTCGGCGGCACGGCGCAGGTCATCATGGCCCCGGCCCCTGCCGCTTCGCGCTGAAACGTCCGGCCGCTCAGCCCAGCTCGATGCGGAAGCGCAGCCCGTCGCTGTGGCCGTAGGCCGCGCCTTTGCTGAAGGCGCCCATCGGCACGCCGCCATTGGCGGTGATGACCTTCTGCGACGGCAGGTTGTCGGGGTCGGTGGTCAGGTCGATGAAGCCCATGCCCAGCTCGCGGGCCACCGGCAGCAGCAGGCCGAGTGCCCGTGTGCCATGCCCGCGCTGGCGCTGCCAGGGCACGAGGCTGTAGCCGACGTGGCCCAGCACGTAGGGCGGCAGCGGCGCATGGCCGTGGTTCCAGCGCAGGTTGATGAGGCCGACGAAGCCGCCCGGGCCCTCGACGGCCGCGTCCCAGATCCAGCGCTGCAGGCTGGGCACGCGCGGTACCTGCGAGCCGTCGGGCAGCGTCACCAGCGGGCCGCCGCCCTGGCGGTTGTCGGTGAGCGCGACGAAAGCGGCGGGGTCTTCGGCGATGCGCGCCAGCGTCTCGCGGTTGGCGGCTTCGCCGCGCACGTTGTCGGGTGTCCAGCCGCGTTCGAGCGCGGCTCGGTAGGTGGGCAGCAGCGCCGCCGTGGGCACGCGCAGCCGCGTGCGCGCTGCGGGGGTGGGGCTGCCGCTCATGGCGGGGCCTTGCCGGGCCGCAGGTCGAGCAGCGTGCCGCCGCCTTCGGACAGCAGCTTCAGCTTGCCGCCCTCGATGCGCCAGCCGCGCACGCCGCCGAGCGCCGCGAGGAAGCGGTCTTCGCTGCCGTCGTCGTCGGCGCAGGCGCGGCGCGAGGCGGCGATGCCCTCGAAGCGCAGCCGCGCGCCTTCGAGCGTGTAGCGGCCGAGCAGCCGGTTGCAGCCGCCGTAGCCGACGAAGCGCGGCTCCTTGTCGTCGAGCCGGATATGCGCGGCGCGCGGGCCGTCGGCCCCAATCTGCCACACGGTGCCGCGCAGCGGCGGTGCGTCACCGCCCGCGGTCGCGGCGCAGGCCGATACCAGGGCGAACAGGGCCGGTGCCAGCAGCACGCGGAAGAAGCGGTGGGAGGCGGGTGCATTCATACCCCGACCTTAGCGCAGTGGCACTGACGCGCACCTCTGCCGTCGGGCAGAGGCGTTGGCTTTGTTCGATCAGGTGATCAGGCCAACACCTGCTTCAGCCAGGCCCCGAGATCGCGCACCTCTTCCAGGCACACCGAGTGCTCCATCGGGTATTCATGCCAATCGACCGGCTGGCCGAGCGCGACGAGCGCATCGCGGCTGTCGCGGCCGCGCGCCGGCACGACGATGCCGTCGCGGCTGCCGTGCGCCGCGAACACCGGCGTGGCGGCGTTGGCCGCGTGGCGCTCGGCCGCGATGTGGCCGGCCAGCGGCAGGTAGCCCGACAGCGCGGCCAGCCCGGCCAGGCGCTGCCCGAAGCGCAGGCCGGCGCCCAGCGTGATGGCGCAGCCCTGCGAAAAGCCCGCCAGCACGATGCGTTCGGCCGGCACGCCGCGCGCGACCTCGCGGTCGAGCAGCGCGTGCACGCCGGCGAAGCTGTCGCGCAGGCCGGCTTCATCTTCCTGACGGCTGAACGGATCGCGCGCGTCGGTGCCCGCGTAGATGTCGTACCAGGCGCGCATGCGGTGGCCGTTGTTCACGCTCACCGGCCGCACCGGCGCACGCGGGAACACCCAGCGCAGCGGGCCGAGCGACTCGAGTCGCATCTCGTCGGCGAGCGAGAGGAAATCGGTGCCGTCGGCGCCCAGGCCGTGCAGCACGACGATGCTGGCGCGCGCCGGCGCAGCCGGGTGGAGTTCGATGGTCTGGATCGGGGTCGTCATCGTCGGCTTCAGTAGTTCAGGCCCATCGCGCCGCGCACGTCCTTCATCGTCTGCCGTGCCACGGTGCGCGCGCGCTCGGTGCCCATCTCGACGATCCAGTGCACCTGCTTCGGGTTGGCCAAGTAGGCCTCGGCGCGCTCGCGCCAGGGCTGCTGTTCCTTGACGATGGCGTCGATGACCGGCTGCTTGCATTCGAGGCAGCCGATGCCGGCGGTGGTACAGCCCTGCTGCACCCACTGGTGCGTGGCCTCGTCGGTGTAGACCTTGTGGAACTGCCACACCGGGCACTTGGCCGGGTCGCCGGGGTCGGTGCGGCGGGCGCGGGCGGGGTCGGTGGCCATGCCGCGAATCTTCTTCGTCACCTCGGCCGGCTCGTCGCGCATCAGGATGGCGTTGCCGTAGCTCTTGCTCATCTTGGTGCCGTCGGTGCCGGGCAGGCGCAGCACCTCGGTGTGCAGTGCCTGTGGCTCGGTGAGCACGCTCTTGCCGCTGCCCTTGAGGTGGCCGAGCAGCAGTTCGCCGTCGTCGGGCGTCCAGCCGCTCACGGCCACGGCGGCCTTCTTCACGATGCCTTCGCCCTTGGCATGGGCCTCGGCGCTGCCGGTCTCGCCGAAGGCCTTGCGCTGCTTCTCGAAGTAGCGCTGGTCGTCCTTCGGCAGCTTGGCCAGCGTGGCGGCCACGAGGGCATCGAAGTCCTTGTGGCGGCCGTACAGGTTGTTGAAGCGGCGCGCCACCTCGCGCGTGAGCTCGACGTGCGAGCTCTGGTCCTCGCCCACCGGCACGTGGTTGGCCTTGTAGATCAGGATGTCGGCGGCCTGCAGCAGTGGGTAGCCGAGGAAGCCGTAGGTCGCGAGATCGCGGTCCTTGAGCTTCTCCATCTGGTCCTTGTAGGTCGGCACGCGCTCGAGCCAGCCCAGCGGCGTGCCCATGGCCAGCAGCGTGAACAGTTCGGCGTGCTCGGGCAGCCGGCTCTGGATGAAGATGGTGCAGCGGTCGGGGTCCAGGCCGGCGGCGATCCAGTCGATCACCATCTCGTAGACGTAGCGCTCCATCACGTCGCGCTCTTCGTAGTGCGGGGTGAGGGCATGCCAGTCGGCGACGAAGAAGAAGCACTCGTGCTCGTTCTGCAGGCGCACCCAGTTCTTCAGTGCGCCGTGGTAGTGGCCCAGGTGCATGGCGCCGGTGGGGCGCATGCCGGAGAGAACGCGGGATCGCATGGCAGGCAGTCGGTAGCTTCAGGCGGCGCGGATTGTGTCAGGCGGGGAGCGCTGCCCGACGAATCGGCGCCGACAATGCGGGGCATGACGCAGCGCATCGCCATCCTGATCTCCGGCCGCGGCTCCAACATGGAGGCCATCGTGCGCGCCTGCACCGCCGAGCGCTGGCCGGCGCAGGTGGTGGTCGTGGTGGCCAACCGGCCCGATGCCGGCGGTCTGGCCTTCGCCGCCGAGCAGGGCATCGCCACCGCGGTGGTGGACCACAAGGCGCACCCCCACCGCGACGCTTTCGACGCCGCGCTGGCCGACGTGCTCGACGGCTTCGCGCCCGATGTCGTGGTGCTGGCCGGCTTCATGCGCATCCTCGGCGCCGCCTTCGTGCGGCGTTTCGAGGGCCGGCTGCTGAACATCCACCCCTCGCTGCTGCCGGCGTTTCCGGGGCTGCACACGCACCGGCGCGCGCTCGAGGCCGGCTGCAAGGCCGCAGGCGCCACCGTGCACTTCGTGACGCCCGAGCTCGACCACGGGCCCATCGTCATGCAGAGCGTGGTGCCAGTGCGCGCCGATGACGACGAGCTCACGCTGGCCGCGCGCGTGCTGGCCTCCGAGCATGTGATCTATCCGAAGAGCGTGCGCTGGTTCGTCGAAGGGCGGCTGGTGCTCGAAGGTGGCGTGGTGCTGCAGCGGGGTGGCGAGTCGCAGATGCTGTCGGCCAGCGACTGAACCGGCCGGCGCTCAGTCGCCGATGCGCTCGAATCGCGGCCGAGTGCTGCCGTCGATCGTGACGGTCTCGAAGAACATCGCGTGCGGACGCACCCAGTCGCCGCGGTCGCTGCCATCGGCTGCGGTGTACAGCGGCCGGTACAGCACCAGCGGCTCCAGGGTCTCGGAGTGGCGCACCACGCCGAGCAGCCGGTACTCGCCGCCCTTGTAGTGGCGGTAGCGGCCGGGCGGGGCCGGGGGCAGGGCGGGCAGGTTCTTGTCCATGCGCCGCATTGTCGGCCGGGATAATCGGGCCGATGCACCCTCATTCCCTGTTGGAACTCGCCACCGAGCTGCTGCGCTCGGTGCTGAAGTTCGATTCACCGGCCGACGGCCTGGTCTCGATGTTCTTCCGCAAGCACGCCAAGCTCGGCGCGCGCGAGCGGCACACGCTGGCCGAGACGCTATACGCGCTGCTGCGCCAACGCCTGCTGTTCCAGCACCTGGCGCAAAGCGGCAGCGGCCCGCTGGAGCGCCGGCTGGCCATCCTGGCGTGGCAGGGCAACGCCGGGTTCCTGCGTGGCGCGCTCACGCCCCCTGAGGTGGCTTGGCTCGACGAGGTCTCGGCCATCGACCGCGCCTCGCTGCCCGAGAAGCTGCGCCACAACCTGCCCGACTGGCTGGCCAACCCGCTGAAGGAATCTCTTGGCGATCAGTTCTGGCCGCTGGTCGAGGAGCTGGCCCGCGCCGCGCCGCTGGATCTGCGCGTGAACAGCCTCAAGGCCAAGCGCGAGGACGTGCAGCGCGCGCTCGCCGAGGCCGGCATCGAGGCCCGGCCGACGCCGCACTCGCCCTGGGGCCTGCGCATCGACGGCAAGCCGGCACTCAGCAAGCTGGCCTTGTTCACTGAAGGCCATGTCGAGGTGCAGGACGAAGGCAGCCAGCTGCTGGCGCTGCTGACCGACGCCAAGCGCGGCGAGATGGTCGTCGACTTCTGCGCCGGCGCCGGCGGCAAGACGCTGGCGCTGGGGGCCTTGATGCGCAACACCGGGCGGCTCTACGCCTTCGACGTATCGGGCCATCGGCTCGAGAACCTGAAGCCGCGGCTGGCGCGCAGCGGGCTGTCGAACGTGCACCCGGCGCAGATCGCCCACGAGCGTGACGACCGCGTCAAGCGGCTGGCCGGAAAGATCGACCGCGTGTTGGTCGACGCACCCTGCTCGGGCCTGGGCACGCTGCGCCGCAACCCCGACCTGAAATGGCGCCAGAGCCCGCAGGCCCTGGCCGAGCTGCAGGCCAAGCAGAAGGCCATCCTGGCCTCGGCGGCGCGGCTTCTCAAGCCGGGTGGTAGGCTGGTGTATGCCACCTGCAGCCTGCTCGCGGCCGAGAACGAGGCCGTGGCCGAGGACTTCACGGTGACGGAAAAGGACCGTTTCGAGCCCTTGCCGGCGGCCGAGCTGCTCCAGGCCGCCCACGTCTCGGAGGCCGAGTTGCTGGTCGCGGGCTCGTTCCTGAGGCTGTGGCCGCACCGCCATCACACCGACGGATTTTTCGCCGCGGCTTGGCAGCGGCGTTGAAAAGCACACTATCTGCCCTCATCTGTACGCAAGTTGTTGGGTTGACTCAGGTCAAACCCGCTGCTTGCCGGGTGTTTGACGGCTGCTTCATCCCTTTGCCCGCACCGAGGTGGGGCCTACAATGGCCGTCGCCGATAGTCCGGCAGTCTTGAAAGACGCTCTACATGGATTCGCTTTGGTTGGCCCACGACGCCCTCGTGCAATGGCTCGCGCACGGGCTCCTGGAGGCCACATGGTGGCAGGTCGTGATCTACACGCTGATCACCACCCACATCACGATCTCGGGCGTGACGATCTTCCTGCACCGCGCGCAGGCGCATCGGGCGCTCGATCTTCACCCGATCGTGTCGCACTTCTTCCGCTTCTGGCTCTGGATCGGCACCGGCATGGTCACGAAGGAATTCGTGGCCGTGCACCGCAAGCACCACGCCAAGTGCGAGACGGTCGACGACCCGCACAGCCCGCAGGTCAAGGGCCTGAAGGCGCTGCTGCTCACCGGGGTGGAGCTGTACCGCGTTGAAGCCCTGAACAAGGAAACGCTGGTCAAGTACGGCCACAACACGCCCGACGACTGGATCGAGCGCAACCTCTACACCCGCTACAGCTGGCAGGGCGTGGGCCTGATGCTCATCCTGAACCTCAGCCTGTTCGGCGCCATCGGCGCCCTGGTCTGGGCGGTGCAGATGGTGTGGATCCCCTGGTGGGCCACGGGTGTCATCAATGGCATCGGCCACTTCTGGGGCTATCGCAATTTCGAGGCGCCCGACGCGTCGACCAATGTGTCGCCCTGGGGCATCCTGATCGGCGGCGAAGAGCTGCACAACAACCACCACACCTACCCGACCTCGGCCAAGTTCTCGGTCAAGCCGTACGAGTTCGACATCGGCTGGGCCTATATCCGGGCGATGGAGATGGTGGGTCTTGCCAAGGTGAAGAAGGTGCCGCCGAAGCTGGCGCTGGGCGGCGTGCGCCCGGTGGCCGACAACAAGACGCTCGAAGCCGTCATCGCCAACCGCTACGAAGTGATGGCGCGTTACGCGGCCGAGATGAAGCGGGCCGCCGAAGCCGAGGTCGAACGTCTCAAGGCGCAGGGCCCGGCTGCGGCTGCGCGCCTGAAGGAGATGCGCCTCGCGCAGGCTTGGCTGCACCGCGACGACGACAAGATCCCGCAAGGCGTGAAGCCCATCTTGAAGGCCGCACTCGGCGAAAGCCCGCAACTCGCCAAGCTGGTGGTCATGCGCGAAGAGCTGCGCGCCCTGTGGACGCGCACCGGCGTCAGCGCCGAGCAGCTGGTGGTCGATCTGCAGACTTGGTGCCGCAAGGCCGAGGAAAGCGGCATCGCCGCGCTGCAGGACTTCTCGATGAAGCTGCGCGCGGCACAACCTGCCTGACCCAGCCGCACCCGGCCCCACAGAAGCCCGCCTCGAGCGGGCTTCTTCGCTTTCAGCCGATGTCGGCCACGTGGATGCCGAAGCGGCCCTGGCGGCGGTCTTCGAAGAACAGCTCCAGCGTGCGCCGCACGGTGCGGAACGCGAGCTCGTCCCAGGGCACCTCGTCTTCGCGGAAGAGGCGCGCCTCCAGCGTTTCGGGGCCCGGCGCCAGGTGTTCGCTGAGCATGCGCGCGCGGTAGAACAGGTGCACCTGCCCCACGCGCACCACGTTCAGCATCGTGAACAGGCCTTCGAGCTCAATCTGCGCGCCGGCTTCCTCGTCGGTTTCGCGCAGCGCGCCTTCGGCCACCGTCTCTCCGAGTTCCATGAAGCCGGCCGGCAGCGTCCAGAAGCCGTGGCGGGGCTCGATGGCGCGGCGGCACAGCAGCACGCGCTCGCCGAACACTGGCACCGTGCCGACCACGTTGAGAGGGTTCTCGTAGTGGATCTCGCCGCAGCGTGTGCAGGTGGCGCGCTCGCGGTTGTCGTCGGCCGGCACGCGGTACTCGGCGGGGCTGCCGCACACCCGGCAATGCTGGATCCGGCGCACCGTGAGAAGCATGCGGCCGAGTGTAGCGGCCGGCAGTGGCATCATCGCCGCCCACCCTGTACTTGCCCCGCCGCACCATGAGCCTTGTGATCCCCGCGCCTGCAGCCGTTCTCGTGCCCGTTCAGGGTGGGGGCGAGTTCCCTGTTCGCCGCGTCTACTGCGTCGGCCGCAACTACGCAGAGCATGCGCAGGAGATGGGCTTCACCGGCCGCGAGCCGCCGTTCTTCTTTCTGAAGCCGGCCGACAACATCGTCGTCGTGCCCGAAGGCGACACCGGCGCCATCGACTACCCCACGCTGACCACCAACTTCCACCACGAGATCGAGCTCGTGGCGGCCATCGGCACCGGTGGCCGCGGCATCAAGGCCGCCGACGCGCAGGCCCACGTGTACGGCTACGCCGTGGGCCTGGACATGACGCGCCGCGACCTGCAAAGCGACATGAAGAAGCAGGGCCGCCCCTGGGAGATCGGCAAGTCCTTCGACCAGAGCGCGCCCATCGGCCCCATCGTGCCGGCCTCGAAGACCGGCCCGCTCAACAGCGGCGCGATCACGCTGCACGTCAATGGCCAGCCGCGCCAGAGCAGCGACGTGAAGGAGCTGATCTGGAACATCGCCGAGATCATCGAGCACCTCAGCGCGGCTTGGGAGTTGCAGCCCGGCGACCTCATCTACACCGGCACGCCGGCTGGCGTGGCGGCCGTCGTGCGGGGCGACGTGATGGAAGGCCGTGTCGCCGGCCTGCCGCTGCTGCGCGTGACGGTGCGCTGAGCGGGCGGGCCCGGCGATGGAACTCTTCAACTACTTCCGCTCGTCGGCCTCGTACCGGGTGCGCATCGCGCTGGCGCTAAAGGGGCTCGATTACGTCTACCGCCCGGTGCACCTGGCGAAGAACGAGCAGCTCGGCGAGTCGTACGCCACCGTGTCGGCCGCGCGCCTGGTGCCGCTGCTGCACGATGGTGACGAGGCGCTCACGCAGTCGCTGGCGATCATCGAGTACCTCGACGAGACCCACCCGACGCCGCCGCTGCTGCCAAGCGCGCCGGCCGAGCGTGCCCGCGTGCGCGCGCTGGCGATGGACATCGCCTGCGAGATCCACCCGCTGAACAACCTGCGCGTGCTGCGCTACCTGGTGCGCGATCTGAAGGTCTCGGAAGACGACAAGAACCGCTGGTACCGCCATTGGGTCGAGACCGGGCTCGAGGTGGTGGAGCGCCGCCTGGTGGAAGGCCTGGCACAGCGGCCGTCGACCTTCTGCCACGGCGACACGCCGACCCTGGCCGACTGCTGCCTCGTACCGCAGATCTTCAATGCCAAGCGCTTCGACTGCCGGCTCGACCACGTGCCGAACGTGATGCGCGTGTTCGAGGCCTGCATGGCCTTGCCGGCCTTCGAGAACACCCGCCCGGAGAAGTGCCCTGACGCCGAGTGAGGCGCCGGCACCGTGGATGACGCCCGCATGGCCGGGCGAGCCGCCCCCGGGCGTGGGTGCGGCGATGAGCCCCCGCACGGGAGGCGTGAGCACGGCGCCCTGGCAGTCGCTGAACCTGGGTGTGGCCGTGGGCGACGATGCCGACGCCGTGGCCACCAACCGCCAGCGCTTCGCGGCGGCCCTGGGGGCCCGCCCGGTGTGGCTGCGCCAGGTGCACGGCGTGGTGGTGCTGCGCCTGGATGCCGGCACGCCCGAACACCCCGCAGAGCCTGCCGACGCGGCCTGGACCACCGAGCCCGGCATCGCCTGCACCGTGCAGGTCGCCGATTGCCTGCCGGTGCTGCTGGCCGCGCGAGACGGTCGTGCCGTCGCCGCGGCGCATGCCGGCTGGCGCGGGCTGGCCGCCGGCGTGCTGGAGGCCACCGTGGCCGCGATGCAGCGCGGCGCGGGTGTGGCGCCCGGCGATCTGATGGCCTGGCTGGGCCCTTGCATCGGGCCCGCGGCCTTCGAGGTGGGCGCCGATGTGCTGCAGGGCTTCGGGCGTGAGGCCTTGCCGGGCGATCAGCCCGCGTTTGGTTGGGCGCCGCGGGCCGATGGCAGCCCGCGCTGGCGGGCCGATCTGCCCCGGCTGGCCCGCGAACGCCTGCAGGCGGCGGGCGTGTCGGCGGTGGCGGTGCAGGGGGCCTGCACCGTCAGCGAGGCTTCAAGCTTCTTTTCGTTCCGCCGCGACGGCGTCACCGGCCGCATGGCCGCCGCCGTGTGGCGGCGCGGCGGCAGCGGCCGCATCGGCTGAGGCTGCTGCCGCTTCGGCGGCCTGCCGGGCCCGCCGCCGGTGCGGCGTGCCACCGATGTAGATGATCAACACCACCGGCAGCAGCCCGTAGAACAAAAAGGTGATCACGGCGCCGAGCACGCTGCCCTGGGTCGACAGGGCCTCGGCAACGGCCATCATGAGCACCACGTAGAGCCAGCCGATCACCACTAGGTACATGCCGCTGCCCGCCCGGCGGTTGAAGTGGCGAGAATTCTGTCATGCCATCGTCAGCCCCTCCCCGTACAAACCCGAGGCGCCGCTCCCCGATCGCGGCCGCCGGAGACACGCCCTTGAAGAGCAAGAAGACCGCCGGGCCTGCAGCCCCCACGCCAGCGGCCGACAACGCCGCGCTGCCCCAGTCCGCCGAGGCCTTTGGCGCCGCGCTGACCGACTCCTTCAAGGCCCTCGGTGGCCTGGCGGTGCCGGTCGACCGCCTGGCCGGCATCCAGGGCGACTACCTCAAGAACGCCACTGAGATGTGGAACCAGGCGCTGCACCGCCTGCAAGGCGATGCACCGTCGGCCACCGCCCACCCGCTCGCCGACCGCCGCTTCGCCCACAGCGAGTGGGCCGCCAACCCGGTGGCTGCGACGATGGCGCAGCTCTACCTGCTGAACGCGCGCACCCTGATGACGCTGGCCGACAGCGTCGAAGGCGACGCCAAGACCCGGGCGCGCATCCGCTTCGCGGTGCAGCAGTGGGTGGATGCCACGAGTCCGAGCAACTACCTGGCCTTCAACCCCGAGGCGCTGAAGAAGGCCGTCGAGACCCAGGGCGAGAGCATCGGCAAGGGCCTGCAGCACCTGCTCGAAGACGTGCGCAAGGGCCATGTCTCGCAGACCGACGAGAGCGTGTTCGAGGTCGGCCGCAACGTCGCCACCACCGAGGGCAGCGTGGTGTTCGAGAACGAGCTTTTCCAGCTCATCGAATACAAGCCGCTGACCGCCAAGGTGCACGAGCGGCCGATGCTCTTCGTGCCGCCTTGCATCAACAAGTACTACATCCTCGACCTGCAGCCCGACAACTCGGTGATCCGCTACACCGTCGAGCAGGGCCACCGCACCTTTGTCGTGAGCTGGCGCAACCCCGACGAGTCGCTCAAGGGCAAGACCTGGGACAACTACATCGAGCAGGGCCCCATCGAGGCCATCCACACGGTGCAGGCCATCACCGGCGCCGAGACCATCAACACGCTGGGCTTCTGCGTCGGCGGCACCATCCTCGCCACGGCGCTGGCGGTGCTGGCGGCGCGCGGCGCACGCCTGGGCAAAGCCCAGGCACCGGAATTCAAGCCCGCCGAGAGCGTGACACTGCTGACCACGTTGCTCGACTTTGCCGACACCGGCATCCTCGACATCTTCGTCGACGAAGGCAGCGTGCAGCTGCGCGAGATGACCATCGGCGCGCAGGCACCCGCCGGCCCCGGCCTGCTGAAGGGCCAGGAGCTGGCCACCACCTTCAGCTTCCTGCGCCCGAACGACCTGGTCTGGAACTACGTGGTGGGCAACTACCTGAAGGGCGAGACGCCACCGCCCTTCGACCTGCTCTACTGGAACGGCGACAGCACCAACCTGCCGGGCCCGTTCTACTGCTGGTACCTGCGCCACACCTACCTGCAGAACGAGCTGAAGAAGCCCGGCGCGCTCACGGTGTGCGGCGAAAAGGTCGACCTCGGCGCCATCGAGGCGCCTTTCTTCGTCTACGGCAGCCGCGAGGACCACATCGTGCCCTGGCAGGCGGCCTACGCCTCGGTGCCGTTGATCAAGGGCGAGCGCACCTTTGTGCTCGGCGCCAGCGGCCACATCGCCGGGGTCATCAACCCGCCGGCCAAGGGCAAGCGCAGCCACTGGGTGAGCACGCAGCCCTCGGCGCAGCTGCCGGCCAAGGCCGACGACT
The DNA here is from genome assembly GCA_044345715.1 of Rubrivivax sp. Classification (GTDB taxonomy): domain Bacteria; phylum Pseudomonadota; class Gammaproteobacteria; order Burkholderiales; family Burkholderiaceae_C; genus Rubrivivax. The sequence continues at coordinate 1,787 of JBIJAP010000025.1, read as the reverse complement.
GGTTCAAGACCGCCACCGAGCACCCGGGCAGCTGGTGGCCGGTGTGGAGCGGCTGGCTCAAGAGTCGCGGCGGCAAGCTCGTCAACGCGCCCAAGGCCGCCGGCTCGGCGCGCTTCAAGGCCATCGAACCGGCCCCGGGCCGCTACGTCAAGGCCAAGGCCTAGACTTCGAAATCAGGAGATCCCTCACATGGCTCAACAGGACATCGTCATCGTCGCCGCCGCGCGCACCGCGGTCGGCAAGTTCGGCGGCTCGCTCGCCAAGGTGTCGGCGCCGGAACTCGGCGCCACGGTGCTGAAGGCGCTGCTCGAACGCAGCGGCTTGAGCAGCGAGCAGATCGGCGAGGTCATCCTCGGCCAGGTGCTCACCGCCGGCAGCGGCCAGAACGTGGCGCGCCAGGCCGTCATCAAGGCCGGCTTCAGCCACGGCGTGCCGGCCATGACCATCAACAAGGTCTGCGGCTCGGGCCTGAAGGCGGTGATGCTGGCTGCGCAGGCCATCCGCGACGGCGACAGCGACATCGTCATCGCCGGTGGCCAGGAGAACATGAGCGCTGCGCCGCACGTGCTGCTCGGCAGCCGCGACGGCCAGCGCATGGGCGAGTGGAAGATGGCCGACAGCATGATCACCGACGGCCTGTGGGACGTTTACAACCAGTACCACATGGGCATCACGGCCGAGAACGTGGCGCGTCAGTACGGCATCACGCGCGATGCGCAGGACGCGCTGGCGCTGGCGAGCCAGCAGAAGGCCGCAGCGGCGCAGGAGGCGGGCCGCTTCAAGGACGAGATCGTGCCGGTGGTGATGCCGCAGAAGAAGGGCGATGCAATCGTGTTCGCGGCGGACGAGTTCATCAACAAGAAAACCAGCGCCGAGGCCCTGGCCGGCCTGCGCCCGGCCTTCGACAAGGCCGGCTCGGTGACGGCCGGCAACGCCAGCGGCCTGAACGACGGCGCCGCTGCCGTGATGGTGATGACGGCCGCCAAGGCCGCCGCGCTGGGCCTGAAGCCGCTGGCGCGCATCGCCAGCTATGCCAGCGCCGGTCTCGACCCGTCGATCATGGGCATGGGCCCGGTGCCGGCGGCGAAGAAGGCGCTCGAGCGCGCCGGCTGGAAGCCCGCCGACCTCGACCTGCTCGAAATCAACGAAGCCTTCGCCGCCCAGGCCTGTGCCGTGCACCAGGAGATGGGCTGGGACACGAGCAAGGTCAACGTCAACGGCGGCGCCATCGCCATCGGCCACCCCATCGGCGCCAGTGGCTGCCGCATCCTCGTGACGCTGCTGCACGAGATGATCAAGCGCGATGCCAGGAAGGGCATCGCTTCGCTGTGCATCGGTGGGGGCATGGGCGTGGCCCTGACCGTCGAGCGCTGACGCCATCCAAACCAGTCAACACACCCGCAACGGGAAGGAGAGAGACATGTCCGATCAGAAAGTAGCCTACGTCACGGGCGGCATGGGTGGCATCGGCACCGCCATCTGCCAGCGCCTGCACAAGGAAGGCTTCAAGGTCATCGCCGGCTGCGGCCCGAGCCGCGACCATGTGAAGTGGATCGACGAGCAGAAGGCCCTGGGCTACACGTTCTACGCCAGCGTCGGCAACGTCGCCGACTGGGACAGCACCGTGGCGGCGTTCAGCAAGGCGGTGGCCGAGCACGGCCCGATCGACGTGCTCGTCAACAACGCCGGCATCACCAAGGACCGCATGTTCCTGAAGATGACGCCCGAGGACTGGAAGGCCGTCATCGACACCAACCTGAACAGCATGTTCAACGTCACCAAACAGG
>JBIJAP010000312.1:0-4561 GCA_044345715.1 Rubrivivax sp. | reverse complement strand
ACAGGCTCACGCCGCTGCCTTCAAGCAGGCGGTGGTAGATGCCTTCCAGGCGCGTCGTCTCGGCGGCCTTGGCGGCGGCCCAGTGCGGCATCTCGAAGTGCGGCGACTCCATCGCCCAGCCGTAGCCGCGGGCGGTGGCGAAGGCGTCGCCGAACTCGGCCGCGTACATCAGCAGCTTCTTCGGCACGCAGCCGCGCAGCACGCAGGTGCCGCCGACCCGCTGCGCCTCCACGATGGCCACGCGCGCGCCATGCGCCGCCGCGCGGCGTGAGGCCGCCACACCGCCGCTGCCGGCGCCGATGACGACGAGGTCGAATTCCGTTTCCAAGGCCGGCCTCCTGGCGCCCGCGGAGTGGCGGGCGACTGCCGGAGAATGTCGCACATGGCTCTTGATTCGTTACCGCCCTTGCCGGAGGCAGCGGCCGACCGCGCCGCGCTGCTGCGCCAGCAGCTGCACCACCACGCCCACCGCTACTACGTGCTCGACGCGCCGGAGATCCCCGACGCCGAGTACGACCGCCTGTTCGCCGAGCTGCAGGCGCTCGAAGCCGCGCACCCGGCGCTGCGCAGCGCGGACTCGCCCACGCAGCGGGTCATCGGCCAGGTACTCGACGGGCTGTCGCCGGTGCGCCATGCGGTGCCGATGCTGAGCATCCAGACCGAAACCGACACCAGCGCCGAGGGCGCACGCGCCTTCGACGCGCGTGTGCGCCGCGAGCTCGAACTCACCGACGACGCCCCTGCCGTGGCCTACGCCGCCGAATTGAAGTTCGACGGCATGGCCATCAACCTGCGCTTTGAGGCCGGCGTGCTGGTGCTGGCCACCACACGCGGCGACGGCGAGACCGGCGAGGACGTGACGCAGAACATCCGCACCATCGGCCAGATCCCGCTGCGCCTGCAGGGCGCGGCCGACACGCTGCCCGTGGTGCTGGAAGTGCGCGGCGAGGTCTACATGCGCCGCGATGACTTCGAGCGCCTGAATGCGCAGCAGCGCGAGCGCGGTGAAAAGACGTACGTCAACCCGCGCAACACTGCCGCTGGCGCGGTGCGCCAGCTCGACCCCGCCGTCACGGCCGCGCGGCCGCTGAGCTTCTACGCCTACGGCCTGGGCGAATCGCAGGGCCTGCCCGCTTTTGCGCGCCACAGCGAGCTGATCTCGTGGCTGCAGCAGCGCGGCATGCCGGTGAACGAGCGCCGCCGCGTCTGCGTGGGCGCTGACGAACTGGTGTCCTTCCACCGCGCCGTGGAGGCCGAGCGCGACGCCCTGCCCTTCGACATCGATGGCGTGGTCTACAAGCTCGACCGGCTCGACTGGCAGCGCCGCCTCGGCTTCAAGAGCCGCGAGCCGCGCTGGGCGGTAGCGCACAAGTTCCCGGCCCAGGAGCAGGCCACGCGCCTGAACGGCATCGACATCCAGGTCGGCCGCACCGGCAAGCTCACGCCGGTGGCCAAGCTGGAGCCGGTGTTCGTGGGCGGCACCACGGTGAGCAACGCCACGCTGCACAACCGCTTCGAGCTGCGCCGCAAGGGCGTGCGCGTGGGCGACACGGTCATCGTGCGCCGGGCGGGTGACGTCATCCCCGAGGTCGTGGGCCGCATGCCGGGCGGTCGCGACCGCTATGTGCCGAACTTCCGCATGCCCGCCTCTTGCCCCGTGTGCGCCAGCCCAGTCACGCGCGAGAAAGGCTCGCTCGAACACCGCTGCACCGGCGGCCTGTTCTGCGCCGCGCAACGCAAGCAAGCGCTGCTGCATTTTGCCGGCCGCCGTGCGATGGACATCGAAGGCCTGGGCGACAAGCTCGTCGACCAACTCGTCGAGGCCGGCCTGGTGCGCACGCTGCCCGAGCTGTACACGCTGGGCCTGGCCAAGCTCAGCGAGCTGGAGCGCATGGCCGACAAAAGCGCGGCCAACCTGCTGGCGGGCCTGGAAAAAAGCAAGCAGACGACGCTGGCGCGCTTTCTGTTCGCGCTCGGCATCCGCCATGTCGGCGAGAGCACGGCCAAGGACCTGGCGCGCCACTTCGGCCAGCTCGACGCGCTGATGGACGCGAGCGTGGAACAGCTGCTGCACGTCAACGACGTCGGCCCGATCGTGGCTGAGAGCGTGTATCAGTTTTTTGCCCAGCCGCACCACCGCGAGGTGATCGAGCGGCTGCGCGCCGTCGGCATCCACTGGCCCGAAGACACGGTCGACGCCGACCAGCCCAGGCCGCTGGCGGGCCAGACGTTGGTGCTCACCGGCACGCTGCCTTCGATGGGGCGCGACGAGGCCCAGGCGCTGATTGAAGCCGCGGGCGGCAAGGTCAGCGGCTCGGTAAGCAAGAAAACGAGTTATGTCGTGGCCGGCGCCGAGGCCGGCAGCAAGCTGGCCAAGGCGCAGGAGCTCGGCGTGCCGGTGCTCGACGAAGCCGGCCTGCGTGCCCTGCTGGCGCCCGCGCATGGCTGAGCCCGTGGCCCGCCGCATCGCCCTGCTGGGCGGCGAAAGCAGCGGCAAGACGACGCTGGCGCAGGCGCTGGCCGCCACGCTGGGCACCGTATGGGTGCCCGAGTACGGCCGCCAGCGCTGGGAAGAGCTGCGCGAGACGCTGTCGATCGACGAGCTCGTGGCCGTGGCACGCACGCAGATCGAGTGGGAAGACGCGTACGCCGCACAGGCCGCCGCGCGCGGCTGCCGCTGGATCGTCTGCGACACCACGCCGCTGACGACGCTGCAGTACGCGCTGCATGACCACGGCAGCGCACCCGAGGCGCTGCACGCGATGGCGCGGCGCCCTTACGACCTGACGCTGCTGTGCGAGCCCGACTTCGACTTCGTGCAGGACGGCTGCCGCCGCGACGACGGCTTCCGCCGTGCCCAGCACGCCTGGACGCTGCAGCAGCTGGCCGCGCACGGCGTGCAGCCGCTGCGCGTGCGCGGCAGCGTGGCCCAGCGCGTGCAGGCCGTGGGCGAGGCGCTGGAAGCCGGCGTGCCAATCAACGCGGCGGCGGCGTCGCCGGGTTGACGGCTGCGGGCGCCGCGGGTGGCCGGCATGGTGCAATCCCGCCATCGGAGCCGCCGTGTGCTCCGGGAGCCCCGACGATGGCCGTGAGAGAGATCCTGAAGATGGGCGACCCGCGCCTGCTGCGCGTGGCCCAGCCCGTGCGCGAGTTCGACACCCCCGAGCTGCATGCGCTGGTGGCCGACATGTTCGACACCTTGCGCGCCGTCGACGGCGCCGGCCTGGCCGCGCCGCAGATCGGTGTCGATCTGCAACTGGTGATCTTCGGCTTCACGCACAACCCGCGCTACCCGGGCCGCGAGGCGGTGCCGCAGACGGTGCTGCTGAACCCGCTGATCACGCCGCTGGCCGACGAGCTCGTCGAAGGCTGGGAAGGCTGCCTCTCGGTGCCTGGCCTGCGCGGCCTGGTGCCGCGCCACCCGCGCGTGCGCTACGCCGGGCAAGACCTGCAGGGCCGGCCCATCGAGCGCGAGGTCGGCGGCTTCCATGCCGTGGTGGTGCAGCACGAGTGTGATCACCTCATCGGCCGCCTCTACCCGACGCGCATGACCGACCTCACCAAGCTCGGCTATACCGAGGTGCTGTTCCCGGAGCTGGCGGGCGTCGACGACGATTGATACAAGCAGCAATGTCTCTTTACGCGCCAGTCCCCCCGGCAGGGGTCGTCGCGCGGCTCGGCTCGTGCGTTGATCGGGCATGCACACCCACCTGCGCACCCGCCTGCCCTGGCGCCGCCGCTTCCAGATTCTTGCCGCCACGCTGCTCGGCCTGCTGACCCTGGCCAGTGCGCCACTGCGCGCGGCCGAGGACGATCCACCCGGCCGCGTCGGCCGGCTGGCCGATCTGGACGGCCCGGTGTCGATGCTCGACGCCGAGCGCGGCGAGTGGCAGCCGGCAGAGCGCAACCGCCCTCTGATCAAGGGCGACCGCCTGGCCACCGGCCCGCGCGGCCGCGCCGAGTTGCGGATCGGCTCCACCGTGCTGCGGCTGGCCGAGCGCAGCGAGATCGAGCTGGCCCGCCTCGACGACGAACGCCTCGCGGTGCGTGTGCACCGAGGCAGCATGGCGTTGCGCCTGGCCTCGCGCGAGACGGCCGAAGAAACCGAGGTGCTCACCGGCGAGGCGCGCATCGCGCCGCTTCGGGCCGGCCTGTACCGCATCGACCGTCGGCTCGACGGAGAGCGCGACCGCACGCTGGTGATGGCCTGGCGCGGCACGCTGCGCATCGACGGCGGCCCGGCCGTCGACATCGGCGAACGGCTGCAGTTGTGGCGCGATGGCGCCCGGCTGCGCCAGGCCGACGTGGCGATCGACGACGACGAGTTCGCCGACTGGGTGGCGCGCGAAGACCGCCGCGACGGCCGGCAAGACGAGCAGTGGGCAACCGACAAGCAGCGCCGCGTCTCGCCGGAGATGACGGGCGCCGAGGAACTCGAGCGCCACGGCCGCTGGGAGAGCCACCCCCAATCCACCGAAGTTAAGCGTCACCCCTTGTATACGGCAGACGGATGCGGCTTGACGTGATGGGCAGGGCGAGGCCGAGATCGCCCCGCTATGAA
>JBIJAP010000203.1:0-6675 GCA_044345715.1 Rubrivivax sp. | reverse complement strand
GGGCGCAGCCCGCGTAGCGAGTTTTGCCGTGCGCCCTCAAGTCGAGCAGCGCAGGGCAGCCGGCCCGCAGGGCCGGCCGCTTCAACTCACGCCGCAGCCCCCGCCCGCACGGCCCTTTGCCGCTGCGATGCTTCGAGCGCGAATGTCTGCGCGGCACGAGGCTTCGACAGGCTCAGCCCGAACGGAGGGGAGGGCTTCGACAGGCTCAGCCCGAGCGGAAGGGGTGGGACGAACCGCCGCCGCGGGCCGATCCCCGCCACTCATCCGCCTTGCTGGGCAGCCTTGCTCAGGTGCCGCAGAACGTGCGGTAGCCCGCCGTCAGTGCGGCCGGTGCCGGCTCGGCGAAGGGGGCGAGCGCGGGGTCGTCGTCGAAGGGTCGGCGAAGTGCGGTGAGCAGGGTCTCGAAGGGTGCGAGATCGCCTTCGGTGGCTGCCGCCAGGGCCTCTTCGACGCGGTGGTTGCGCGGGATGATGCGGGGGTTGGCGGCGCGCAGCGCGGTGGCGTCGGGGGTGCCGGGTGCCGTGCGCCGCGCCTGCCACTGGCCGAGCCACGCCGTGATGCCTGCCGGGCCGCCATCGGCCGCGTCGAACAGGCCCCGCAGCGGGGCCTCGTCGCCGGCCGCGGCATCGGCCAGGTGGCGGGCGGCGAGCGTGAAGTCCACTGCGTGCTCTTGAAGCAGGCGCAGCCAGGCCTCGGCAAGCCGCGTATCGCCCGCGTCATCGGTGGGGCTCGGCGCGGCCAGGCCCAGCTTGGCGCGCCACACGCCCAGCCACTCGGCCTGGTACCAGTCCGAGAAGGCATTGATCACCGCGGTGGCCTCGGCCACGGCCGCGTGGGCGTCGTCGCTGAGCAGCGGCAGCAGCGTCTCGGCCAGCCGCGCTAGGTTCCAGCTTGCGATGCCGGGCTGGTTGGCATAGGCGTAGCGGCCCTGGTGGTCGATGCTGCTGAACACCGCGCCGGGATCGAAGGCCTCCATGAAGGCGCAGGGGCCGTAGTCGATGGTCTCGCCGGAGATCGTCATGTTGTCGGTGTTCATGACGCCGTGGATGAAGCCCAGGCCCATCCAGCGCGCGATGAGCGCCGCCTGGCGCCGCGCCACGCGCTCGAGCAGTGCGCGGTAGCGGCCGGGCGTGCCGGCCAGATCAGCGTCGTGGCGGGCGATGGCGTAGTCGGCCAGCTGGCGCACGCGCTCGCCCTCGCCACGCGCGGCGAAGAACTGGAAGGTGCCCACGCGCAGGTGGCTGGCGGCGACGCGCGTGAGCACGGCGCCGGGCAGGCGCTCTTCGCGGTAGACCCACTCGCCGGTGGCGGCCACGGCCAGCGCCCGCGTGGTGGGCAGGCCCAGCGCGTGCAGCGCCTCGCTGATGAGCACCTCGCGCAGCATCGGCCCCACCGCGGCGCGGCCGTCGCCGCCACGCGAATACGGCGTGCGGCCCGAGCCCTTGAAGGCGATGTCGCAGCGGCGGCCCTGGCGGTCGATCACCTCGCCGAGCAGCAACGCGCGGCCGTCGCCGAGCTGCGGTGAGAAGCCGCCGAACTGATGGCCCGCATAGGCCTGCGCCACCGGCTCGGCGCCCTCGGGCACCAGGTTGCCGGCAAACACCGCCGCGCCCACCGGCCCCTGAAGCGCTGCGGCGTCCAGGCCCAGCTCGGCGGCCAGCGGCTCGTTCAGGTACAGCAGGCGCGGCGCGGCCACGGCGGCCGGGCGCCAGGGCGTGGCAAAGCCGGGCAGATCGCGCGCGTAGCTGTTGTCGAAGGGCGGAAAGGCGCGGGGCGCCAGGGCGGTGTCGGCGTGCATGGCCGCAGTGTGCGCCAAGGTCGGTGTAACCCCGGCGGGGTGTCGGCCGACTGAAGGGTGTCGGGCCCGAAGCCAGTCGCTGGCGGGTGGCCCGTCGCCCCAACCCGGCCGTTGCATCGGCCCTCAAACCGGAGTTCGCCCATGTCCCTGACTTCTGTCCCCACCGCCGCCACCCTCGCCCTGGCCCTCGGCACCGCGCTCACGCTCGTGGCCGCCCCCGCCGCGCAGGCCCAGCCTGCCGACAAGGAAAAGTGCTTCGGCGTTGCGCTGAAGGGCAAGAACGACTGCGCCGCCGGCCCCGGCACGACCTGCGCCGGCACGTCCAAGGTCGACTTCCAGGGCAACGCCTGGTCTCTGGTGGCCAAGGGCAGCTGCACCAAGACCGTCTCCAAGACCTCGCCCACCGGCTTCGGGCAGCTCAAGGAGTTCAAGGAAAAGAAGGCCTGAGGCTACCCCTGACGCGGAGCACCCGATGGACCCCGTCGCGCTGGCCGGCATCGGCCTGAAGGACGAGTACGTGCTGCCGCTGCTGGCCGGTGAGGCTGGCGCGGCCGCGGTGGGCTTCGTCGAGGTGCACGCCGAGAACGTGATGGGCGCCGGCGGCCCGCGCCTGGCGCGGCTGGCCCGCGTGCGCGAGACGCGGCCGCTCGCGGTGCACGGCGTCGGCCTGTCCATCGGTGGCGAAGAACCTCCCTGCGAGCGCCACCTGGCGCGGCTGGCCGGCGTGCTGGCGCGTTTCGAGCCGCGCTGGTTTTCCGAGCACCTGGCCTGGTCGGGCCATGGCGGCGGCTGGTTCAACGACCTGCTGCCGCTGCCCTACCACCGCGCCACGCTGGACCGCGTGTGCGCGCATGTCGACGCCGTGCAGCAGCGCCTGAAGCGCCCGCTGCTGCTGGAGAACCCCAGCACCTACGTCGAGTTCGCCTCGTCGACGATGGACGAGGCCGAGTTCCTGGCCGCCGTGGTGCGCCGCACCGGCTGCGGGCTGCTGCTCGACGTGAACAACGCCTACGTCAGCGCCGTCAACCACGGCCGCGACGCGCGCCGCGGCATCGACCGCCTGCTCGACGCCGTACCCGAAGGCACCGTGGGCGAGATCCACCTCGCCGGCCACACCGTCGACAGCGACGCCGCCGGCGAGCGCCTGCTCATCGACACCCACGGCGCTCCGGTGGCCGATGCCGTGTGGGCGCTGTACGTGCACGTCACGGGCCGGCTTGGCCCGGTGCCGACGCTGATCGAGCGCGACCAGAACCTGCCTCCGCTGCGCCAGCTGGCCGCAGAGGCGACCTGTGCCCTCGAGCTGATGCGGGCCTTGGCCGACGTCGATCCTGAGGTGTCGGCATGACGTCAGAATGGAGCAGCTTCGCCGCCGCCTTGCGCGAGCCCGGCACGCCCCCGCCGCTCGGCCTGACCTCCTGGAACGGCAGCGACGTTGCGCGGCGCTTCGACGTTCACCGCAACACCTTCATCGTGACGCTGGTGCAGGCGCTGGGCGAGACGCTGCCGGTGTGCCACCAGGCGCTGGGCGCCGAGTGCTTCGATGCGCTGGCACGGGCCTTCGTTCTGGCGGCGCCGCCCTGCTCGCCGGTGCTGGACGAATGGGGCAACGGCTTCGCACCCTGGCTCGCCGGTTTCGGCCCGGCCGCCGCGTGGCCCTGGCTGCCCGGGCTGGCGCGGCTAGAGCGCGCGCGCATCGTCGCCTTCCACGCCGCGGATGCGGCACCGCTCACCGCGGCAGACATCGCGCCCGCACTGGCTAACGCGGCGCAGCTGGCCGGCTCTGTGCTGGTGCTACACCCGTCGTGCCAGCTGCTGCAAGAGGACTGGGGCGTGGTCTCGCTGTGGGCGGCGCACCAGCAGGACGACGGCCCGCCGCAGGACCTGGCCGTCTTCGAACAACCCGAGGCGGCGCTGGTGCTGCGCGACGACACCGCCAGCGGCAGCGGCGAGGTCGTGCTGCTGCCGCTGCCCCTGGCTGCCGCACGCTGCACGGCGGCGCTTCAGTCCGGGCGCTCTCTGGCTGAGGCGGTGGCCGAGGCCAGCTCGGCGCCGGAGCCCCTGGACCTGGCGGCGTTGCTGGCCCTGTTCATCCGCCACGGCGCACTCGCCGGCTGGCGCCGACCCGGAGACGATCGATGATGACGAGCATTCTTTTGCGCGCCTCGCGCTGGTGGCAGGGCCGCGTAGCCGCCGCACCCTGGGCCGACGACGTGCTGGCGCTCCTGGCGCGCGTGTCGATCGCCGGCGTGTTCTGGCGCTCGGGGCAGACCAAGGTCGAGGGCTTCGCCATCGATCTCATCGACGGCCGCTTCGAGCTCGGCTGGCCGCGCTTGGCGCCGCAGACCGTGGACCTGTTCCGCGACGAGTACGCGCTGCCGCTCTTGCCGCCCGAGTTCGCAGCCGTCATGGCCACCTGGGCCGAGCACCTGCTGCCGCTGGCGCTGCTGCTGGGGCTGGCCACGCGGCTTTCGGCCCTGGGCCTGCTTGGCATGACGGCGGTGATCCAGCTGCTCGTCTACCCCGGCGCCTGGCCCACGCACGGCGTTTGGTCCGCGGTGCTGCTGATGCTGGTGCTGCGGGGCGGCGGCGCCTGGTCGCTCGACAGGGGGGTGGCGCATGTCCTCGCTCGGCGTCGCCCTTGATCCGGGCCTGGGCGGCTTCGGCCGCAGCCCCCAGAATGCGGCCCGCGCGATCCAGCGCGTGCCGGCATGCCTTGTCCCCTTGAGCCCATCGCACGACGACTTCGAGCAGCAGCTCAAGCCCCTGTGGCTGCGCGCGCAGGCTGGCGACGAGGCCGCCTACCGCGAGGCGCTCGGCCGCATCGCCCAGCGCCTGCGCGGCTACCTGCGCCGACGCATGCAGTCGCTGCCCGACGACCTCGAAGACCTGGTGCAGGAGACCCTGCTCGCGCTGCACCTGCAGCGGGGCACCTACGACGCCTCGCTGCCGGTGAGCGCCTGGGTGCTCGCGATCGCGCGCCACAAGCTGGTGGACCTGTGGCGCCGCCGCGGTCGCCAGGAGGCCCTGCACGACCCCATCGACGATGTCGACGAAGGCCTGCTGGCGCAAAACCAGCCCGAGGCCGGCTCGGCGCGCGACCTCGGCATCCTGCTGGCCGAACTGCCGCAGGCCCAGCGCGACGCCATCGTGCTGACCAAGATCGAAGGCCTCTCGGTGGCCGAGGCCTCGGCGCGCACCGGCGCCAGCGAGTCGGCCATCAAGGTGCAGGTGCACCGCGGCCTGAAGAAACTGGCGGCGCTGGTGCAGGGCGCCTGAACGCAACGAACACGACATGAAGACCGACGACCTGATCCATTTGCTGGCGCGTGGCGCCGGCCCGGCGCCGCGCGACTTGGCTGCCCGGCGCCTGGCGCCCGGTGCGGCCGTGGGCCTGGTGGCGAGTGCGCTGCTGGCCCTGCTGCTGCTGGACTGGGTGCCGATGGCGCTGTATGCGCAGTTCGCTCCCTGGTTCAAGCTCATTTACGCTGGCATGCTGGCCCTGGCCGCCGGCTGGTTGGCGGCGCAGCTCGGCCGGCCCTTGCCGCGCACCCGCGGCCCGCTGCTTGCGGTGGCGGCGGTGCTGGCGGGCGCGGCCCTGATGGGGCTGGCCAGCTGGTGGCAGATGCCGGCGTCCGAGCGCATGCCGGCCTTGCTGGGCCACTCGTGGGCCGCCTGCCCCTGGAACGTGCTCGGCCTGTCGTTGCCGGCGCTGGCGGCGGCGATGTGGGCGCTGCGCGGCCTGGCGCCGACGCACCTGGCACAGGCCGGTGCGGCCGCGGGCCTGTTCGCCGGGGCGCTGGGCGCCTTCGGCTATGCCCTGGCCTGCGACGAGCTGGCGCTGCCCTTCATTGCCGCCTGGTACACGCTGGGCGTGCTGTTGACGGCCGGGCTGGGCGCGCTGCTCGGGCCGCGCGTCCTGCGCTGGTGAGCGCGCCCATGTCGCCAGGACGCCGCGCGCTGTTGTTGACCGCCAGCCACGCCGCCGTGGCCGCCGTGGGTTTTGCCGGCGGCATCTATGCGCTGCCGATCCTGATTGCACCGGCGCCGCCGGCGGCCGCAGAGTTGCAGGCGGTGGCCAGCGCGGCGCTGTTCAAGGGCCGCTTCGTGCGCGATCTGCCCGGCAGCGACGCGCTGCATTGGGGCGAGGGCGACGTGATGGTCTCGCCCTCGGCGGTGGCCCTGCAGGGCCGGCTGTCGCCGGGGCCGGACTACAAGCTCTACCTGTCGCCCGTGTTCGTGCAGACCGAGGGGGAGTTCGAGCGCGAAAAGCCGCGCATGGCCCGCGTCGGCGACGTCAAGACCTTCCAGGACTTCGTCGTCGCGCTGCCGCCCGGCACCGACGTGGCGGCCTACACCACCGTGGTGGTGTGGTGCGAGACCTTCCGCGAGTTCATCAGCGCCGCCCGCTATCGCTGATTCCGCCGCGGCCCAGCCGCGCCCCTCGCCGCAGAGGCAGGCCCTGCTGGTGGGGCGCAGCCGCCATCGGGTCGATGCGCAGTCGGTGCGGGGTTGCGAATTTCTACGAGGCCAAAGCGGCCGGCCGCGACCGGCTCGGCTGAAGGCAGCGCGGTAAGCTGGGCTTCGCCGTGGTCATGGGGGCTGCGGCGCCACTGGCGCGCCATGACCCGCTTCTTTCCGTTCCTGCTGCGAAGCGTTCTGCTGGCTGCGGCCTGCCTGGGCGCCGCCGCATCCGCGGCCGCGGCCACCTGGATCGGGCGCTTCGACCAGACCCTCGCGCCCTGGGCCGAACAGCGTTTCCAGGCCGACCGCGCGGCCAACACCTGGGCGCTGCGGCGCTGGGATGGCGTCGATGCCCTGGAGGTGCGCTCGCAGGCCTCGATGTCCTTGATGGCGCGCGTGGTTGACGTCGACCT
>JBIJAP010000105.1:0-9625 GCA_044345715.1 Rubrivivax sp. | reverse complement strand
GCCTGGCGGTCTTTGTGGGGGCGGGGGTTGGCCTCCGCCCCCGCGCCCACGCCCGTGCTGTGCTGGCGCTGGCGCATCGAGCGCGCGCTGGAGACGGCCGACCTCACGCGCAAGGCCGGCGACGACCAGGCCGCACGCGTGTATCTGGGGCTGGCGCTGCCGGCTGCGGCGCTGACGCTGGGCGACCGGTTGCAACTGCGCCTGGCGCGCTCGATCTTCGGCCCGCAGGTGCCCGATGCCGCCATCAACTACGTCTGGGACAACCGCCAGCCCGCCGGCAGCGAACACCCCAACGCCTACACCTCGCGCACGACGATGGTGGTGCTGCGCAGCGGCACGGCGGCCCTTGGCCGCTGGGTGGCCGAGCGGCGCGATGTCGGGGCCGACCTGCTGCGCCTGCACGGCCCCGGCGCGCGCCTGGTGCAGGTGGCGGTGGCGGCCGACACTGACAACACCGGCGAGGCCGCCCTCAGCGGCTTTGCCGACCTGCACTTCGTGGCCGCCGACGAAGCCTGCCGCTGAAGCCACTCTGTTCGAGCCCTGGCCGGCGTGCGGTGTAACCCTGGGCCCGGCTGGCGCGTATAAGCCGCAACGGGCCGGTCGTCGGCCCATCGCCGAGCCTTTGCCGCCCATGCACCCGACGCTGCCCCTGCTGATCAAGACCGACTTCCCGCCGCTGACGCGCCGCCGCCTCGAGACCCTGCAGGTCAACCTCGGCTACACCTGCAACCAGAGCTGCCTGCACTGCCATGTGGCCGCCAGCCCGCAGCGCACCGAGCAGATGGACGCCGAGACCATCGACCTCGTCATCGCGGTGCTGCAGGCGCGGCGCGTGGGCACGCTCGACCTGACCGGTGGCGCGCCCGAGATGAACGTGCACTTCCGTCGCCTCGTGGCCGCCGCGCGGGCCCTGGGCGTGCGCGTGATCGACCGATGCAACCTCACCATCCTGTCGGAGCCGGGCCACGAAGACTTGGCCGAGTTCCTGGCCGCGCAAGGCGTGGAGGTCACGGCCTCGCTGCCCTGCTATTCGGCCGCCAACGTCGACCGCCAGCGCGGCGACGGCGTCTTCGAGCGCAGCATTGCGGGGCTGCAGCGGCTCAATGCGCTGGGCTACGCCGCGCCGGGCTCGGCGCTCGTGCTCAACCTCGTCTACAACCCGCAGGGCCCTTCGCTGCCGCCGGCCCAGGGGCCGCTGCAGGCCGACTACCAGCGCGAGCTGGCGCAGCACTTCGGCATCCGCTTCAACCACCTGTTCGCGCTGGCGAACATGCCCATCCAGCGCTTCGGCAGCACGCTGGTGAGCAAGGGCACGTTCGACAGCTACATGACGCTGCTGCGCAGCGCCCACCGCGACGAGAACCTCGACACCGTGATGTGCCGCAGCCTTGTCAGCGTCGACTGGCAGGGTTTTCTCTTCGACTGCGACTTCAACCAGATGCTGGCGCTGCCGGCCCCGCTGAAGGCCGCTGACGGCGGCAGCGCCGGCCGCGCCCACCTGCGCACGCTGCTGCACACCGACGGTGCCGGCAGCCCCATCCGCGTGGCCAACCACTGCTGGGGCTGCACGGCGGGGCAGGGCAGCAGTTGCGGCGGCGCGCTCGAGCCCGCGGGCCCGCTGGCGCAGGCGGCTTGATGAACCCTGTTGCCAAGGCAGGCTCCAGCAAAGGTCTGCTGTGGGCCGTGCTGGCGGTGGCCGTGCTGGCCGGGGTGTGGGCCTGGCGTCACTTCGGCCTGGGCGAGCTGCTCACGCTGGAGCAACTGAAGGCCAGCCGCGACGCGCTGGTGGGCGCCTACGAGGCCCGCCCGGTGGCCACGCTGGCCACCTTTTTTGCGGTGTACGTGCTGGCCACGGCGCTGTCGATTCCGGGCGCGCTGGTGCTCACGCTGGCCGGTGGCGCCATGTTCGGCCTGGGCCTGGGCTTGCTGGTGGTGAGCTTCGCCTCGACGCTGGGCGCCACGCTGGCCTTCCTGGCCGCGCGCTACCTGCTGCGCGACACGGTGCAGGCGCGCTTCGGCAAGCAGCTCGCGCCCATCAACGAAGGCGTGGCCAAGGACGGCACCTTCTACCTGCTGACGCTGCGCCTGGTGCCGGTGTTCCCCTTCTTCCTCATCAACCTGCTGATGGGCCTCACGCCGATCAGCGCGCTGCGCTTTTATGTCGTCAGCCAGATCGGCATGCTGGCCGGCACGGCGGTGTACGTGAACGCCGGCACGCAGCTGGCGGCCATCGGTTCGGCGCGCGACATCGTCTCGCCGGGCCTGCTGGGCAGCTTCGTGCTGCTGGGCCTGTTCCCGCTGCTGGCCAAGGCCGGCGTGGGCTGGCTGCAGCGGCGCAAGCTGTACGCGCGCTGGCAGAAGCCGGCGAGCTTCGACCGCAACCTCGTGGTCATCGGCGCCGGGGCGGGCGGACTCGTCAGCGCCTATATCGCAGCGGCCGTGAAGGCCAAGGTCACGCTGATCGAAGGCCACAAGCTGGGCGGCGACTGCCTCAACTACGGCTGCGTGCCGAGCAAGGCGCTCATCCGCTCGGCCAAGCTGGCCCAGCAGCTGAAGAAGGCGGCCCGCTTCGGCGTGGCCGATGCCAGCGGCCGTGTCGACTTCGCCGCCGTGATGCAGCGCGTGCACGGCGTCATCCGCGACATCGAGCCGCACGATTCGGTGGAGCGCTACACCGGCCTGGGTGTTGAGGTGCTGCTGGGCCACGCCCGCATCACCAGCCCCTGGACGGTGGAGGTGACGCTGGAAGGCGGCCAGAAACAGCTGCTCAGCACGCGCAGCATCGTCATCGCCACCGGGGCCAGCCCCTTCGTGCCGCCCATCCCGGGGCTCCAGGAAGTGGGCTGCCTGACCAGCGACACGGTCTGGGGCCTCACCGAATTGCCCAGGCGCCTGGTGGTGCTCGGCGGCGGCCCCATCGGAGCTGAGCTGGCGCAGAGCTTTGCGCGTCTGGGCAGCCAGGTCACGCAGGTCGAGATGGCGCCGCGCGTGATGGTGCGTGAAGACCCCGAGGTCTCCGAGCTCGTGGCGGCCTCGCTGCGTGACGACGGTGTGCAATTGCTCACCAGCCACCAGGCCGTGCGCGTGGAGCGGGTGAATGGCGAAAAGCGGCTGATCGCCAAGCACGGCGAGCGCGAAGTCGTGATCCCGTTTGATGAACTGCTGTGCGCCGTGGGCCGCAGCCCGCGCGTCACGGGCTTCGGGCTCGAGGAACTGGGCATCCCGCTCACGCCGAAGAAGACCATTGCCACCGACGCCTACCTGCAGACGCGCTACCCCAACATCTATGCGGTGGGCGACGTGGCCGGGCCCTACCAGTTCACGCACACGGCGGCGCACCAGGCCTGGTACGCGGCGGTGAATGCCCTCTTCGGCCGCTTCAGGCGCTTCAAGGCCGACTATTCGGTGATCCCCTGGGCCACCTTCACCGACCCCGAGGTGGCGCGCGTGGGCCTGAGCGAAACCGAGGCGAAGGAGCAGGGCGTGCCGTTCGAGGTGACGCGCTACGGCATCGACGACCTCGACCGCGCGATCGCGGATGGCACCGCGCACGGCTTCGTCAAGGTGCTCACCGTGCCCGGCAAGGACCGCATCCTGGGCGTCACGATCGTCGGCGAACACGCCGGCGACCTGCTGGCCGAGTACGTGCTGGCCATGAAGCACGGCCTGGGCCTGAACAAGATCCTCGGCACCATCCACACCTACCCCACCCTGGCCGAGGCCAACAAGTACGCCGCAGGCGAGTGGAAGCGGGCGCACGCGCCGCAGAAGCTGCTGCAGTGGGTGGCGAAGTTCCATGCCTGGGAGCGCACATGATCGCCAGACGCCGACAGCTGCTGCTGGGCGCCGGTGCCGCCGCCCTGCTCGGCGCCGCGGGCCAGGGCCCGGCCGCGGCACAGGCCTTCGATGCCAGCCATGCGGCCTGGACGTTGCTGTTGAAGAAGCATGTGGTGCTGCTGCGCGGCGGGCAGGCGTCGCAGGTTCGATACGCTGGTTTCGCCGCCGACCGGGCACCGCTGAAGGCCTACCTCGACGGCCTGTCGGCCGTGCCCGAGGCCCTGTTCAAGGGCTGGTCGCCGGCGGCGCAGCAGGCCTTCCTGATGAACGCCTACAACGCGTTCACGGTGGAGCTCATCCTTACGAAGTACCCCGACCTGAAGTCGATCAAGGAGCTGGGCTCGCTGCTGTCGAGCCCGTGGAAACCGAAGTGGATTGCGCTGCTCGGTGGCCGGCTGTCGCTCGACGACATCGAGCACGGCCTGCTGCGCGCGCGTGGCGTGTACGACGAGCCGCGCGTGCACTTCGCGGTGAACTGCGCCTCCATCGGCTGCCCGATGCTGCGCGAAGAGGCCTTCGTGGCCGAGCGGCTGCCGGCGCAGCTGGCGCAGCAGACCGAGCGCTTCATGGCCGACCGCACGCGCAACCGCTGGAACACGCAGCGTAGGCGGCTGGAGCTGTCGAAGATCTTCGACTGGTACGGCGACGACTTCACCCTCGGCCACCAGGGCATCCGGTCGCTAAAGGCCTTTGCCGGCGCGCACGCCGAGCGCCTGGCCGACGCGCCGGCCGACCGCGCGCGGTTGCAGAGCGGCGACTTCGGCATCGCCTTCCTCGACTACGACTGGGCGCTGAACGACGTGCGATGAGCGGGCTTGCCGACACGCTGGGGGACACGGCCCTGATCGTCTTCGCCAAAGCGCCGGTGGCGGGGCGGGCGAAGACCCGGCTCATCCCGGCGCTCGGGGCCGAGGGTGCGGCGGCGCTGGCGGCGCGGCTGCTCGATCACACCATGCGGCAGGCGGCAGATGCGGGCTTGAACGCGCTCGAGCTGTGCGTGGCGCCCGATGCGGCGCACCCGCGGCTGCAAGGCGCTGCGGCGCGGCATGGCGCGGTGCTCACGCTGCAGGGCGAGGGCGACCTGGGCGCGCGCATGCAGCGGGCGTTGAGCCGGCGGCTGGCCTTGCATGAGCGGGTTCTGCTGATAGGCACCGATGCGCCGTCGCTCGATGCCCGCGTGCTGCGCGCGGCAGCGGCGGCGCTGGACGGGCACGATGCGGTGTTCGTGCCGGCGCTGGATGGGGGTTATGCGCTCGTGGGGCTGGCGCGGTTTGGGCAGAGCCGAGCAGCGGGTGCAGGCCCTTCGACAGGCTCAGGGCGAACGGAGGGCGGGAGCCCTTCGACAGGCTCAGGGCGAACGGGAGTGGATCCGTTCGGGCTGAGCCTGTCGAAGCCCCCGAGCACCGCCCATGCCGCCCCCGCGCGCCTCTTCGAATCCATCGAATGGAGCACCGCCACCGTTATGGCCCGCACGCTCGAGCGCGTGACCGAGCTGGGCCTGCGCGTGGCGCTGCTGCCGGCCTTGCCCGACATCGATGAACCCGCCGACCTGGTGCACCTGCCGCCATCGTGGCCCGAGGCCCGGCGCCCATGAAGCGCCTCGTGCTCGCCGGCGCCGGCCATGCCCATGCGCAGGTGCTGCAGGCCTGGGCCCGTGCGCCCATGCCCGGCGTGGAGCTGGTGGTGGTGTCGCCCCAGGCCCTCGCACCGTACTCGGGCATGGTGCCGGGCTGGCTGGGCGGGGCCTACCGCTTCGACGAGATCGTCATCGACTTCGTCACCCTGGCCCGTTCCGCCGGCGCACGCTGGGTGGCCGATGAACTGCACACGCTCGATGCCGATGCGCAGCGCCTCCTGCTGGGCAGCGGCGAGCGGCTCGACTACACGCTGCTGTCGCTGAACGTCGGCTCCACGCTGCGGCCACCGCCGCTGCCCGGCCTGCGCGTGCTTACGCTGCGACCCTTGTCGGCGCTGCGG
This sequence comes from Rubrivivax sp., assembly GCA_044345715.1. GTDB lineage: Bacteria > Pseudomonadota > Gammaproteobacteria > Burkholderiales > Burkholderiaceae_C > Rubrivivax. The sequence goes on along the minus strand of JBIJAP010000105.1, from coordinate 3,811 downwards.
CCGGCTTGGGAGCAGCTGCTGCACGATTGGCGCCAGGCCGACGCCCGCGCGCCGCTGCGCGTGGCGGCCGTGGGCGGCGGCGCGGCGGGTTTCGAGTCGGTTCTGGCGGTGGTGGCGCAGCTGCGCCGGCTGCGGCCCGACCGCGTGGTGAGCGGCGCGCTCTTCAGCCGCGGCGCCGAACTGCTGCCGGGCCTGGCCGCCCCCGCCCGCCGCGCTGCCGAACGCGCGCTGGCGCGCAGCGGCATCGCCCTGCACCTGGGCCAGGCCGGCGATGCCACCACGCTGGCCGGTGCCGGCCTGGTGCTGTGGGCCACCGGCGCGCAGGCGCACGACTGGCAGCGCGATGCCACGCGCCGCGGCGGCCTGGCGGCCAGCGACGAGGGCTTCATCCGCATCGACGCGCAGCTGCGCTCGCTGTCGCACCCCAGCGTGTTCGCCGTGGGCGACGGCGCGCACTGGAGCCCCGGTGGCGCGCTGCCCAAGGCCGGCGTGTTTGCCGTGCGCCAGGGCCCGGTGCTGCAGGCCAATCTGCGCGCGGCACTTTCCGGCACCGCGCTGCAGGCCTACGCGCCTCAGCGCCACTTCCTCGCGCTGCTGGCCACCGCCGACGGCCGCGCCATCGCCGCCCGCGGCCCCTTCGGCGCCAGTGGCCGCTGGGCCTGGCACTGGAAGGACCGCATCGACCGCGCCTTCATCGGCCGCTTCGCCCACCGGGCACCCTGACGAACATGCCACTCAGCCCTGCACCCGACGCCCAGGCCCCGGCGGACGACGCCCCCGGCCGCAGCTGCCCGCTCCACTACCGCTACTGGCCCGAGGACTTCCGCACGCTGCCCCCGCCGCACCTGGACGGCCTGGACACCCTCTACGTCGTTGGCGGCCTGTACGGCAACGAGCTGGCGCTGGACACGCTGGAGCAGTTGCTCGAACGCCAGGCCGTGCACGATGGCCGCCGCGCCGTCGTCTTCAACGGCGACTTCCACTGGTTCGACGCCGAGCCGGCCTGGTTCGAGCGCGTGCAGCGCCGCGTGCTGGCCCACACAGCGCTGCGGGGCAATGTCGAAACCGAGCTGGCGGCCGAGCCCCGTGACGCGGGTGACGGGGCCACGGCCGATGCCGGCTGCGGTTGCGCCTACCCGGCCTGGGTGGGCGACGAGGTGGTGGCGCGCTCCAACCGCATCCATGCCCGCCTGCGCCAGGCCACCACGGCCGCGCAGCGCGCCGCGCTCGCGGCCCTGCCCATGCACGCCCGCGCCTCGGTGGCCGGCTGGCAGCTGGCGCTGGTGCATGGCGATGCCACCTCGCTGGCCGGCTGGGGCTTTGCACAGGAGCACCTGCGCGACGCCGCCCACCGCGCCACGGTGAGCGGGTGGCTCGAGCGCGCGGGCGTCGACGCCTTTGCCTGCAGCCACACCTGCCTGCCGGTGTTCCAGCGCCTGGCCACGGCCGGCGGTGAAGGCTGGGTGCTGAACAACGGCGCCGCCGGCATGCCCAATTTCACGGGCGATGGCGCTGGCCTCGTGAGCCGCGTCGCTACCCGGCCTTTCGGCGGCCCGGAACGCCGTTTTGGCGCCCAGGCGGCCGGGGCGGGCGGGGTGCCGGTGTTTGTCGAGGCCCTGGCGCTGGCCGTCGACGGCCCGGCGTGGCAGCGCCGCTTCGCCGGCCTCTGGCCCGCCGGCAGCGACGCTCACGGGTCGTACGCCCAGCGCATCGCCCAGGGGCCGGCCTATGGCTTGAGCGAGGCCTTGCGCGCCTGAGCTCGCGTGAAACGGCGCACGGGCCGGCAGGCGCCGGCTCAAGTTGTTGCCCTGGCGGACCGATACCCATGACAGTGTCCCGGTAGCTGCACCCGCCACCGGCTGCGTCCGCCCAGAAAGGCCTGCTCCATGCGCGTCAATCATCCCGTCAGCCAGCGCGAATACGCGTTCCCGCGCGGGCAGTCGCTGATCTCGGTGACCGACCTGAAGGGCCGCATCACCTACTGCAACAACGCCTTCATCGAGGTCAGCGGCTTCAGCCGCGAAGAACTGCAGGGCCAGCCCCACAACCTGGTGCGCCACCCCGACATGCCGGCCGAGGCTTTCCGCGACATGTGGGAAACGATCCAGGCCGGATTGCCCTGGTCCGGCCTGGTGAAGAACCGCCGCAAGGATGGCGACTACTACTGGGTCCAGGCCAACGCCACGCCGATGAAGGACGGCGACCGCATCGTTGGCTTCCTCTCGGTGCGCACCGAGCCCTCGCGTGAGGCTGTGCAGGCCGCCGAGCAGCTGTACGCCACGATGCGCGCCGAAGCCGAGAGCGGCCGGCTCGTGCACGTGCTGCACCGCGGCGCCGTGCAGCGCACCGACCTCGCCGGCCGCCTGGCCCGCCTGCTGCGCCTGGGCGCCGCCGGGCGGCTGATGGCGATGCAGTTGGGGTTGGCGGCCGCCGTCATCGCCGCCGAGGCCTTGGGCGGCCTGCCGGCCGCTGCCGCGGTGGCGCTGGCGGGCGGTGCGGCGGTGGCCTGGCTGTCGATGCGCACGACGCTTGGCGCCATTGGCCCGACGCTGAGCGACGCCTACCGCATGGCCTCGGGCGACCTGTCGCACCCGGTCACCGAAGGCGCCGACGGCGTCGTCGGCGAACTGCAGCAGGCCTTGCGCCAGCTGGCCGTGAACCTGCGCGCCGTGGTGCGCGACACGCGAACCGAGGTCGAGCAGGTGGAACACGCTGCGCGCGAGATCGCCGCCGGCGCCGACGACCTGTCGGGCCGCACCGAGTCGCAGGCCGGCAGCCTGGAAGAGACCGCGGCATCGATGGAAGAGATCAACAGCACGGTGCAGAACAGCGCGGCTTCGGCAGCCGAAGGCGCAAAGCAGGCGGCGCAGACCAAGAGCGTGGCCGAGCGCAGCCACAGCGCCGTGCAGGCGGTGGCCGAGACGATGACGGGCATCGCCGATTCGTCAAGCCGCATCGGCGAGATCGTGCACGTGATCGAGGGCGTGGCCTTCCAGACCAACATCCTGGCGCTGAACGCCGCCGTCGAGGCGGCCCGTGCCGGCGACGCCGGCCGCGGCTTTGCGGTGGTGGCTTCCGAGGTGCGCTCGCTGGCACAGCGCACCGCGGTGGCGGCCAAGGAGATCCGCCAGCTCATCGTCGAGAGCGCCGAGCGCGTGGAAAGCGGCGCCAAGCGCACGCAGGAGGCGCAGGAACGCATGGCCGAGGCGCTGACCGCGGTCGACCGCGTGAGCCACACGCTCGAGTCCATCAGCACCTCGGCGGCCGAGCAGCAGAACGGCATCGCGCAGATCAACGAAGCCGTCACGCATATGGACGGCCTGACGCAGCAGAACGCCGCGATGGTGGAAGAGCTCGCGGCGTCGTCGAACGGGCTGTCGTCGCAGGTCGAGTCGGTGAGCAACTCGATGCGCCTGTTCCGGCTGCAGCAGGGCGACGTGACCGTGGCCGAACGCGATGCGGTGGCGATGCGGCGCGAAGTCCGCGCCGAGACGGCGGCGAAGCCCGCCCCGGCTGCCGGCCGCACCCCGGCACCGCCCCAGCGGCCGGCGGCCAGGCCGCCTGCGGCCCATCCGCCTGCCGCCCATGCGCCCGTCGCCAAGCCAGCGGCCACCGTGACGGCAGACGATGGGGAGTGGGCCGAGATCTGATCGGCGCGCGCTCGGCGAACGCGCCGGGCGCTTGACAACTAGACTGAAGTTCCACCGCCGCCGGCCCAGATCTCCTTTATCCATCAACCACTTGCGATGGATTTCGGGTTTGGTTTTCTGACTACGGCTGGATGGCCTGTATCAGCGCCATGGCGCGCTGT
>JBIJAP010000024.1:0-16318 GCA_044345715.1 Rubrivivax sp. | reverse complement strand
CATCCAGTCGAGCACCACCAGGTCAGGCAGCGCGGTGCGCACCACGGTGTCGGCGTCGGCGCTGCTGCCGACACACTGGGTTTCGTAGCCGCTGTGGCGCAGGTTCAGCGCCACCAGCTCGGCGATCGCGGGTTCGTCTTCGACGATCAGGATGCGGGGCATGGGTTTCTCTTCGGGTTGGCGTGGCGCACGTCGATGCCCTCGACGCAGTAGATGACCTGCTCGGCCAGGTTCTTGGCGTGGTCGCCGACGCGCTCCAGCGCCTTGGCCACGAACACCAGGTCGATGCCGGCGGAGATGAGGCGCGGGTGGTCGGACATGCAGCTCACCAGGCGGCGCATCAGGTCCTCGAAGCTGGCGTCGAGTGCATCGTCGTCGCGCAGCACGCGGCGGGCCTGGGCGACGTCGCGGCGCGCGAAGGCGTCGAGGGCCAGGCGCAGCAGATCGGTCGCCAGGCGGCCGGTGGTGCCCACCGCCAGCAGGGCCTGCCCCATCGGCCCGCCCGCGCCGAGCGTGCCGTGCGACAGCAGCCGCGGCACGGCACGGGCCACGCGCGCGGCCTCGTCGCCGATGCGTTCGAGGTCGTGCACCATCTTCGAGATGGCGATCAGCAGCCGCAGATCGCGCGCCGCGGGCTGGTGCCGCGCCACCACGGCCCAGAGCTCGCGCTCCAGGTCCACCTCGGCGGCATTGAGCCGCTGCTCGAGCTGCAGCACCTGCTGCACCGTCTCGCCGCTGGCGCGGGTGATGGCGTACAAGGCCTGCGACAGCTGCGACTCCGCCAGACCGCCCATGGCCAGCAGCTGGGCGCTGACGGCCTGGAGTTCGGTGTCGAAGTGAACGGGGATCTGCGTGGGGTTCATAGCCGGCGCGGCCAGGCCGCCCGGCGATCGTGCGACAGCACTGTGACAAGGTGGTGACGACGGCGCGGCCACGCCCGCGACCGCGCCCCCACGGCCAGTGAGGGTCAGAATGTCGCCATGGCCCAGGACTATTCGACGCTGGAGCACCGCAGCCGCTCCACCCAGCCCGGCATTCAAGAGCTGTCTGACCCGGCGCGGCGCACCGTTTTGCGCGGGGGCCTGCTGGCGGCCCTGGCGCCGGCCTTCGCGGCTTGCGCCAGCGACGGGCCGGGCTCCAGCAGAGCGTTCGCCCGCCGGGCGGACTCACCCGCGCTCGGCTTCGAGAGCGTGAAGGCCAGCACCGCCGACAGCCTCGTGGTGGCCGACGGCTACACAGCCAGGCCCTTCATGCCCTGGGGCGAGCCGGTGGGCATCGCCGGCTCGCCGATGCCCGCTTTTGCAGACGACGCGAGCAACAGCGCCGCCGAGCAGGCGCTGCAGATGGGCATGCACCACGACGGCATGCAGTACTTCCCGCTCGAGCCCGGCACATCCAGCGCCAGCCAGCGCGGCCTGCTGGTGATGAACCACGAGTACGTCGACGACGGCCTGCTGCACGCCACCGGCCGGGCCGGCTGGAGCGCCGAGAAGGTGGCCAAGAGCCAGGCCGCACACGGCATCTCGGTGACCGAGATCGAGCTACGCGAAGGCCGCTGGCAGCCTGTGCGCCCGTCGCCGCGGGCGCGCCGCATCACGGCCCGCACGCCGATCGAGATCACCGGCCCGGCCGCCGGGCACCCGCTGATGCGCACCGCCGCCGACCCCACCGGCCGCCGCGTGCTCGGCACCTTCGCCAACTGCGCCGCTGGCCGCACGCCCTGGGGCACGTTTCTGTCGGGCGAAGAGAACTTCCAGGGCTACTTCACCACCTCCGACCAGCCGACGCAGCACGAGCAGCGCTGGGGCCTGGGCAAGCACAGCTGGTACGACTGGGCGCCGCACGACCCGCGCTTCGACACCGTGCGCCACCCCAACGAGCCGCACCGCTTCGGCTGGGTGGTCGAGGTCGATCCGCACGACCCGGCGAGCACGCCCGTCAAGCGCACGGCGTTGGGCCGGGCGGTGCACGAGGGCGCCTGGGTGGCCGTCACGAAGGACGGCCGCGCCGTCGTCTACAGCGGCGAGGACGCGGCCTTCGAGTACATCTACAAGTTCGTCAGCCGCGACCGCATCAAGCCGGCCGGCGGCGGGCTGAGCGCCGCGCAGGCCAACCGCGAGCTGCTCGACCACGGCACGCTGTACGTGGCGCGCTTCGGTGCCGACGGCCGCGGCCGCTGGCTGCCGCTGCGCCAGGGCGAGGGCCCGCTCACGCCGGCCCACGGCTTTGCCGACCAGGGCGAGGTGCTGATCAAGGCCCGCCAGGCCAGCGACCGGCTCGGCGCCACGCCGATGGACCGCCCGGAGTGGCTGGCCATCGACGAGCGCAGCCGCTGGGTCTACTGCACGCTCACCAACAACAGCGCCCGCGGCCCCGGGGCCAAGGCCGACGTCGACGCCGCCAACCCGCGTGCCCCCAACCCCATGGGCCACATCATCCGCTGGCGTGAAGACGGCGACTTCGACGGCACCGGCTTCGAGTGGAACCACCTCGTGCTGGCCGGCGACCCCGCCAACGAGCGCCCCGAGGCGCGCGGCAACACAGTGGGCGACGCCTTCGGCAGCCCCGACACCATCGCCTTCGATCCGCGCGGCGTGTTGTGGATCGGCAGCGACATCAGCAGCTCGGCCCTCAACCAGGGCGACAACCTGCGCCTGGGCAACAACCAGCTGCTGGCCTGCGACGTAACCACGCGGCAGACACGGCGTTTCCTGGTGGGCCCGGTGCACGCCGAGATCACCAGCTGCTGCTTCACGCCCGACGGCCGCACGATGTTCGTGAACATCCAGCACCCTGGCGAGGCGCCGCGCGGGCGCAACGACCCCGCCGCGCCGCGACGCTGGAGCAACTGGCCTGACTTCAAGCCCAACGGCCGTCCGCGCAGCGCCACAGTGGTGGTGCGCAAGCTCGACGGCGGTGTGATCGGGACATGAGAGCCCGAGCGCGCGGGCGGCGCCTCAGCGCGCCGTCGGCATCACGAAACTCGCGCCTTCGGCCACCCGGTCGGGCCAGCGCTGCATGATGCTCTTCTGCCGCGTGTAGAAGCGCACACCCTCCTCGCCGTAGGCGTGGTGGTCGCCGAAGAGGCTCTTCTTCCAGCCGCCGAAGCCGTGCCAGGCCATCGGCACCGGGATCGGCACGTTGATGCCGACCATGCCGACGTCGACGCGCCGAGCGAACTCGCGCGCCACGGCGCCGTCGCGCGTGAAGCAGGCCACGCCGTTGCCGTAGGCGTGCGCCTTGATCAGCGCCAGCGCGTCGTCGAGGCTTTGCACGCGCACGCAGGCCAGCACGGGGCCGAAGATCTCTTCGCGCCACAGGCTCATGTTGGCCGTGACATGGTCGAACAGCGTGCCGCCCGTGAAGAAGCCGGCTTCATGGCCCGGCACCTTCAGGCCTCGGCCGTCGGCCACCAGCGTGGCGCCTTCTTCGGCGCCGCGGCCGATCGCTGCCTCGATGCGGTCGCGCGCTTCCTTGGTGACGATGGGGCCCATCTCGGCGTCGGCCTCCAAGCCGTTTTTCACCTTCAGCGTCTTGGCGCGCTCGGCCAGCAGCGGCACGATGCGGTCAGCCACGTCGCCCACCAGCACGGCCACGCTGATGGCCATGCAGCGCTCGCCGGCGCTCCCGTAGGCGCTGCCGATGAGGGCGTCCACCGCCTGCGTGAGGTCGGCATCAGGCATCACCACCATGTGGTTCTTGGCGCCGCCCAGGGCCTGCACGCGCTTGCCGTGGTGGGCGCCGGTTTCGTAGATGTACTGGGCGATCGGCGTGCTGCCGACGAAGCTGATGGCGGCCACGTCGGGGTGGGCCAGCAGCGTGTCGACTGCCACCTTGTCGCCCTGCACGACGCTGAACACGCCGTCGGGCAGCCCGGCCTGGCCCAGCAGATCGGCCATGAACAGGCTCGGGCTCGGGTCGCGCTCGCTGGGCTTCAGGATGAAGGCGTTGCCGCAGGCCAGCGCCACCGGGAACATCCAGCACGGCACCATGCACGGGAAGTTGAAAGGCGTGATGCCGGCCACCACGCCGAGCGGCTGGCGCATCGTCCAGTTGTCGATGCCGGTGCTCACCTGGTCGGTGTAGTCGCCCTTCAGCAGCTGCGGCACGCCGCAGGCGAACTCGACGATGTCGATGCCGCGCATGACCTCGCCCTGGGCGTCGGAGAACACCTTGCCGTGCTCGGCGGTGATCATGGCCGCCAGGGTGTCCTTGTGCTCGTTCATCAGCGCGAGGAACTTGTTGAGCACGCGGGCGCGGCGGGTCGGCGGCATTTCGCCCCAGGCCGGCTGAGCGGCCACGGCCGCAGCGACGGCGGCGTTCACGTCGGCGCTCTCGGCCAGCAGCACGCGGCGCGCGGCCTGGCCGGTGGCCGGGTTCCAGACGGTCTGCGAGCGGCTGCCGCTGCCGCGGTGCAGCGCGCCGCCGATCCAGTGCGCCACATCGAGGTTCTGCGTGAAGGCTTCGGGGGCTCCCATGGGCGGTCTCCGTTGGGTGTTGTGGGCTGAGCCCGCCAGTCTATGACGCTGGCGGAAAGGTCTTGGCCGCCATTTCTCGGACGGCGCCGCGGATCTGCAGCCAGGCGGCGTCGCTGTGCAGGTCCATGCCGCTCCAGATGCGGATCTGGCGCGCACGCACCAGCAGGTGCTGCACGCCGGCCACCAGCACGTTCATCAGCGTGCCGGCCCAGGGCTCGCGCGCCAGTTCCGGGCCACCCAGCACCCGCGCGGCCTCCAGGCCCCAGGCCTCGCGCTCGTCTTCCAGGATGGCGGTGAGCTCGTTGCGCTCGGCCACCTCGCCGGCCAGGATCTCCACCGTCAGCGGCCGCGCGCGCAGCGCCTCGACGAAGTGGTCGAAAAAGCCGGCGTAGCGCTCGGCCGCCGGCAGCGAGAGGAAGACCGCCGGATCGGGCCCCAGCAGTTCGGCCAGCGTTGGCCAGAAGCCGCCGCTGGCGGCAAACGCGCGCAGCAGTTCGGGCAGGCCGCCGAAGTAGCGGTAAATCAGCACCTTGTCGACACCCGCCTGCTTGGCCACGGCATTGACGCCGATGCCGGCGCAGCCGTCGCGTGCCAGCACCTGGCCCACGGCGGCCAGGATGCGGGCCTCGGTGGCCGCGCGGTCGCGGGCGGGGCGCCGGGTGGCCGGCGGCTCGGTTGGCTCGATGAGGTCGCCGGTCATGGCGGCATTGTCAGGCGCGCACGAAGCCTGGCAGCGGGCGCCGCGGGGTTTGGGGCTGCGCCGCCGCGTAGCCCAGGCGGGCGAACATCTGCACCACTTCCTCGCCGGCCGGGCGGCCCACGGTCAGGCGGTGCAGCTCGTCGTGCCAGGGCTTCATCTCGGCAAACTCCTGCGGCGCCTGGCTCATCGGCTGCGTCTGCAGGCCCAGTTCGGTGGCCTTCAGCTGCAGCCGCATCCAGGCACGGCCGGCTGCCACCTCGGCGCGGCGCGTGGCGCCGGCCACCACGGGCGTGGACAACCAGGCAAATCCCATCGCGGTGTCGCTTTGCTCGCGGTAGAACTTCAGCATGGCGTCGAAGCCGGCGCTGCCGGGTGCCGGCGCGACCGAGCGGTCGAACAGCCCCACCGCCGACATCACCCGCGGGAACGCGCGGTTCAGGCTGATGCCATCGCGGTGGCGAGCGATCTCGTCGGGGCCGATGCGCGTCAGGCGCAGGCTTTCGAGCGCGGTGCGCGGCGTGGCCGTTTCGACGCGGCCCGCCTCGAAGCACAGCGTGCGCAGCGCCGGCAAGGCCTCGGGCTGCACGGTGCCGCCAAAGCGCACCGCGGGCTCGCCCGCCACCGCGGCGCCCAGCGCCTGCAGCGTGGCCGCGGCCACCGCTCGCGTGCTGTCGTAGCCGACCTTGGCCGTGTGGCGGCGGCGGATCTGCGCAAACAGCGGGTCGCGCGGCGGCGAACCGCTGGCCCAGGTGATGCGCGCCACCGGGCGGTCGTCGAGCGTGCGAGCGCCGGGCTCGCCCTCGGGGAACAGGGCCACCTGGGCGACCGCGCCACGCTCGGCCAGCGCCAGCAGCAGCGTCTCGATGAAGGCGCCCTGGCTGACCATGATCTGGCGAAACCAGGGGTCGGTTTGCGGCAGCAGGCGCTCGCGGTCGACAAACAGGGTCAGCGACTGCGGCGTGCGCAGATCCACCAGCCAGGGCTGCAGGTTGTGTGAACTCGGCGCCAGGATGGCGTGTGCCAGCGCCCAGCGCGCGATGTCGGGTTCGTCGCCCGGGCCGGCCCAGGCCTCGACCGCCTGCGGCGGGTAGTCGGCCGAACAGCCCGCCAGCGGCAGCGCGGCGGCAGCGATCGTTCCACCGCCGACGAGGCGGACGAAGTGGCGGCGGTTCATGGGTGAGCTCCTATGTCACTTGAAGGTGACTTATGTTAGGTCACCACCCAGTGACTTGTCAAGCCTCACGTGGCGACGCAACGAAAGAGCCCCAGGTCTGCGACCATCGCAGCTTCGCCACCCGTGCCGCTTCATGAACGCCCTGACCGACGACGACATCGCCCAGCTGCAATCGCTGCTCGATGGCCTGCCCGCACCGCTGCAGCCGCTGGACACCAGCGCGGTCGACGGCTTTCTGTGCGGCGTGCTGCTGCAACCGCGGCCGGTGCCGCTGGCGCGCTGGCTGCCGGCGATCTACGACCTCGACGGCCGCGCGCCGCCGCCCGGCGCGCGCAGCGACGAGATCCGTGCCCTGGTCGAACGGCGCCACGCCGAAATCGACGCCGCCATCGGCCGCCGCGACTGGTTCGACCCCTGGATCTACCCGCTCGAAACCGAAGACGGCGAACCCGCCGCGCCTTCGGAGTGCCTGCTGCCGTGGATCGCCGGCTTCGCTGCGGCCACCGACTTCTTCCCCGAGCTGATGGCCGTCAACGACCCGGCGCTGGTCGAGCCGCTGGCGCTGCTGTTCATGCACATCGATCCCGACGACCTCGAAGACGCCGACGCGTTGGCCGCCGTGATCGAAACGCTGGAGCCGCCGTCCGACCTGGCCGAGGCGGTGCAGGACACCGTGCGCGCACTGATGCTCATTGCCGACGTGACACGCCCGCGCGCCGCGCCGCCGAAGGCCCGGCCGCCGCAGCGCCGACACACCGCGTCACGCTCATCCACCCGCCCCACCCGGAGCCCCCGATGACCTCAGCCCGTTCCATCGCCCGCCTGGGCGTCTTGTCGCAGCTGGTGCTGCTCGCTCCCGTGGCCCTGGCGGCCGACACCACGCCCGAGCCACCCCCGCCGCCGCGCTACAGCGCCCCGGCGGCGGCGGCGCTGGCCGGCGTGCAAGGCCACATCAAGGCGGCGCGCTGGGGCGCCGCCATCGACGAGCTCAAGCGCCTGAACCTGGAGCGCGACGCCGACTGGAACAACCTGATGGGCTACGCGCTGCGCAAGCAGGCCACGCCCGATCTCGACGGCGCACAGCGCTTCTACGACGCCGCCCTGCGCCTCAACCCCAACCACCTGGGCGCGCTCGAATACGTCGGCGAGCTGGCGCTCACCCGCAAGGACCTGCCCGCCGCCGAGGCCTACCTGGCGCGCTTGCAGCGCGCCTGCGGCATCGCCAACCCCTGCGAGCCGCTGGAGACACTGAAGAAGGCCATCGCGGCCTACAAGGGCGCGCCTCGCTGAACCCGACGCAGGTTCAGACCGCGCCGAACACAGTGCGGGCGTGGATGCCCAGGCCCTGCGCGACGCTGGCGAAACGGTCGCCCCGCACCCGAACCGCGGCCGGAAACTGCGCCGCGATGCGGTCGACCAGCGGCGCCAGGCCGGTGGAGCCACCGGTGAAGTACAGGTCCTGCACCGCCGCCGGTGCCACGCCCGCCAGGCGCGCCGTCTCGACGGCGGCCGCGACGATGGCGGCCACGTCGCCCTCGAGCGCCGCGGCAGCATCGGCCTCGCGCAGCAGTGTCGCCAGGCCCGGCTCCACCAGTGACAGGTCCACCGGCGCCAGCCCGCGCTGCGCGACTTCGATCTTGGCGGCCTCGGCCGCCGCCGCCATTGCATGGCCCAGGCGCTCCTCGAGCACCGTCAGCAGCCGCGCGTGGTGGCGCGGCTCGGCGTACCAGCTCTTCATGCTGCGCAGCTCGGCCAGCCGCGCCGGCGCATAGACGGTGTTGATGAGGTGCCAGGTGGCGAGGTCGAAGTAGATGCCGTTCGGCAGCTCGGCCGTTGGCGCGCCGGGGGCCTCGCCCTGGCGCAGCGCGCGGCGGGTGCGGTAGCCCATCAGCGGCAGGATCGCCGCCAGCTCGACATGGCGGTCGAAGTCGGTGCCGGCGCGGTGCACGCCGTGGCTGGCCAGGATGTCGTCGCGGCGGTCGACTCGGCCGCGCCGCGACGGGCCCACGCGAACGAGCGAGAAGTCGGAGGTTCCGCCGCCAATGTCGGCCACCAGCACCAGGCGCTCGGCGGCCACCGTGGCCTCGTGGTCCAGCGCGGCGGCGATGGGCTCGTACTGGAACTGCACCTCGGTGAAGCCGACCGCCTGCGCCGCCGCCTCCAGCGCGGCCTGCGCCTGCGCGTCACGCGCCGGCTCGTCGTCGACGAAGAACACCGGCCGCCCCAGCACCACGCGCGTCAGTGGCGTGCCGGCCTCGGCCTCGGCACGCGCCTTCAGCTCGCGCAGGTAGCCGGTGACGACGTCGCGGTAGCGCACGGCACGGCCGCCGCCGACATCGGTGCGCTGGTCGAGCAGGCTCGATCCGAGCAGGCTCTTCATCGAGCGCATCAGCCGGCCTTCGATGCCTTCGACATACGCCGCGATGGCGGCGCGGCCGTACAGCCGTTCGGCCTCGAGCTGCCGCGCGGGCGTGTCGGCGCGGTAGAACACGGCGGTGGGCATCGTGCGCTCGCCCCCCTCCAGCGCCAGCAGGCGCACGCCCGAGCCGCTGGCCGACTTGCTGGCATCAGGCAAGGCCACGGCCGAGTTGGAGGTGCCGAAGTCCACGGCCACGAATCCCGCCATCGCTGCACCTCGGCTCGAAAAGGGGCGCGATTCTAGTCAGGCCCACATCCGGTGGGCACGCAGCACGCTACGCCGTGAACTGGCCCACGGCAGGAGCCCTGTTCCCACCACCGCCCCAAGCCGTTGCCGCCGACACTTCGGCACACAGACCGTTCCCGCCACCCTCCTGTGCCGAGGTGTTCGATGAAGAAGGCCGCTCGCTCGACGCCCCGCTGGTTCTCGACCTGGCGCGCGCGCCCCGTGGCCACGCCCGACATCGACGCGGCCGACTACGGCACCGCCTTCGGTCTCGATCTCAGCATCCCCAGCAGCGACGCCCCCGCCCGCACGGTGGCGCCAGCACCCCAAGGCTGGCGCGCCCGCTGGTCGTCGCGCCGCCGCACCGCCTGAAGAGGCGAACACCACCGCCCGCCCGGGCGCGGTGACTCTACGGTTGTTTCGCGACGCCGCCGTCGCCGGGCGACCCGCGCTTCTAGAATCCAGTCAATGAGCCGTCTGTCGTTCAAGGAACAAGTGCTGCGCGTGCGCGAAGACGCGATCATCAGCGCCGTCAACCGGCTGCTGGCCGACAAGGGTTTCGACCTGATGACGGTCGACGAGGTCGCGGCCGATGTCGGCATCGCCAAGGCCAGCCTGTACAAGCACTTCCCGTCGAAGGAGGCGCTGGCCGCGGCAGCGATGGTGCGGCTGCTCGAGCGCGCGCTGGCCGTCATCGAGCAGCAGGCCGCGCGCGAAGGTACCCGCCCGGTGGAGCGGCTGATGGCGATGTCGCGCTGGGCGCTCGAGATGCAGCTCGGCGGCGAGATGCCCACCGTGCCCTCGCAGAACAGCTCGCTGCGCGCCGAGCTGCTGGCCAACCGCAGCTACCTCGACCTGTTGATGCAGGCCTCAGACCGCCTGGGCGCGTGGATCGTGCAGGCGCAGGCCGACGGCGACATCGACCCCACGCTGCCGCCCGAGCTGGTGCTGTACACCATCTACGCCCGCGCCTGCGACCCCGTGCCCGCCTACCTGAAGGCCGGCGGCGCCTTCAGCGACGCGCAGGTGGTCGAGCTGGTGCAGCGCACCTGCTGGAACGGGCTCAAGCCGCTGCCGAAGGCCTGATAACTTGTGAGGCATTCCTGCGGGAGCACCACTCCCGTTGGTTGCAAAGGGCTGTGCGGGCGGGGGCTGGGGCGTGATCTTGAAGCGCCGAGCAGCGCAGTCTTGAGGGCGGCGCGCGCAGCGCGCATCCAAGACTGACTCACGGCACCTGTCCGAGCGCAGCGGGCGCAGCCCGCGTAGCGAGTTTTGCCGTGCGCCCTCAAGACGAGCAGCACGGCAGTCGGCCCGCAGGGCCGACCGCTTCAACTCACGCCGCAGCCCCCGCCCGCACAGCCCTTTGCTGCCGCGATGCTTCGAGCGCGGATGCCTGCGCGCCACCAGGCTTCGACAGGCTCAGCCCGAACGGGGGAGAGGGCTTCGACAAGCTCAGCCCGAACGGAGGGGGGCGAGAGGGGCAGGTTGAACGGCCGCAACGGGTGTGCGCCCTGCAATCGATCGCTACAAGTTAAAGCGGCGCAACCCACTAGACGGGCAGCAGCGAGGTGCTCTTCACCTCTTCCATCACCGCGTAGGTGCGGGTTTCGCGCACGCCGGGCAGCGTCCAGATCACGCTGCCGATGAACTCGCGGTAGGCGGCCATGTCGGCGACGCGTGTCTTCAGCAGGTAGTCAAAGCCGCCGGCCACGAGATGGGCTTCCAGGATCTCGGGGCGCACCTGCACGGCGGCCTTGAAGCTGTCCATCACGTCGTGCACCGTGCGGTCGAGCAGGATCTCGACGAACACCAGCAGGCCCTGGCCCAGCTTCACCGGGTTCAGGCGTGCCTCGTAGCCGAGGATGTAGCCCTCGCGCGTGAGGCGCTTCACCCGCTCGAGCACCGCGGTCGGCGACAGGTGCACCTCCTCGGCGAGCTTGAGGTTGCTGATGCGGCCGTCGGCCTGCAGCACGCGCAGGATGCGGCGGTCGATCTTGTCGATGTCGCGGGTAGGGGTGTCGCTGTCGCTGCGGGCGTCCATGGTGAATGATTCTCCGTCGGCGGCCTCGAAATCCGAATCGCATGCGCCCGGGTGCCGCCTAAGCTGCGCATCTTCCATGCCCTGCCCGGAACCCGCCATGCCATCGACCCTGAACCCCGCCCCGCGCCTGCCCTTTCCGTACCGGCCCGAGCTCGAGGTGGTGGCGGCCCTGCTGCAGCCGTTGCAGGGGCAGCTGCCGTGGCCGGGCGTCATCGCCATGGCCCGGCCCTGGGTGCAGGCGGTGCGCGAGAAGCCGGCGCCGTTCTGGGCCCTCGAGAGCCTGCTGCGCGAATACCCCATCTCCAGCAGCGAGGGCCTGGCACTGATGCGGCTGGCCGAGGCGCTGCTGCGCGTGCCCGACGCCGAAACGGCCGTCGCGCTGACGGCCGACCAACTGGGCCGTGCCGACTTCGACGGCGAGGGCGGCCCCGCGAACCGTGACGCTCAGGGGCCGCACAAGATGCTGGCGCAAATCTCGGCCAGCGCCATCGCGATGTCGAAGAGGTTCCTGCCCGAAAGCGAAACCCCTCCGGGCCTGATGCAGCGCCTGGGCTCGCGCACCGTGGTGGCGGCCACCGTGCGCGCCATCCAGCTGCTGGGCCGGCAGTTCGTGCTCGGTCGCACCATCGGCGAGGCCATGGACGAGGCCGCGGCACAGCGCAAGGCCCAGCCGCGCCTGACGTTCAGCTACGACATGCTCGGCGAAGGCGCGCGCACCGAGCTGGATGCCGAGCGCTACCTGGCCAGCTACCGCCACGCGCTGCGCAGCATCGCCGGTGGCCGCGTGGCCACCTCGCCGATGGCCGCCGATGGCATCAGCATCAAGCTCTCCGCGCTGTTCAGCCGTTATGAAGACGCCCAGCACGAGCGCGTGGCCGCGGTGCTGCTGCCGCGCGTGCGCCTGCTGGTCGACGAGGCCGCGGCGGCCAACCTGAACCTGACGATCGACGCCGAAGAGAGCGACCGGCTCGAGCTCTCGCTGGCCTTGTTCGAGCAGCTGGCCGCGCACATCGCCGCCACGCAGCCGCAGTGGCAGGGCTTCGGCCTGGCGGTGCAGGCCTACCAGACGCGCGCGCTGGAGGTGGTGGACGAGGTGGCGCGCATCGCGCAAACCCACGGCCTGCGCTTCATGGTCCGGCTGGTGAAGGGCGCCTACTGGGACGGCGAGATCAAGCGCGCGCAAGAGGCCGGCCTGCCCGGCTACCCGGTGTTCACGCACAAGCACCACACCGACGCCAGCTACCTGGCCTGCGCCGCGCGGCTGATCGAGCACCATGCCGCGATCTACCCGCAGTTCGCGACCCACAACGCCGGCACCATCGCGGCCATCGTGCAGCTGGCGCAGCAGCAAGGCGCGGCCTTCGAGATGCAGCGCCTGCACGGCATGGGCGAGGGCATCTACCGCGAGGTGCTCGCCGCCACGCCGGTGGCGTGCCGGGTGTATGCGCCGGTGGGCGAGCACCGCGACCTGCTGGCCTACCTGGTGCGCCGGCTGCTCGAAAACGGCGCCAACAGCAGCTTCGTGCACCAGCTCGCCGACGAGGCCGTGGCCGCCGAGGAGCTGCTGGCCTCGCCGGTGGAAGCCGCCGTGGCCACGCAGGCCGCATCGGCGCTGCCGCTGCCGGTGGCGCTGTACGGCGCGGGCCGTGCCAACAGCACGGGCGCGGATCTGGCCTGCGTCGCGCAGCGCGCGCCGCTGGAGGCTGCGGTGGCGCTGACGCGCATCGCACCGCCGCCGATGGACACGCCCGCCGACGTCGACACCGCCATGCAGCGCCTGGCACACGGCTTCGAGGCCTGGCACGCCCGGGCGCTGGCCGAGCGCGCCGCCATCCTGCGCCGCGCCGCGGATGAGCTGGACGCACGCCTGCCGGAGTTCTGCGGCCTGCTCGTGAAAGAGGCGCACAAGACGCTCGGCGACTGCGTGGCCGAGGTGCGCGAGGCGGTGGACTTCTGCCGCTACTACGCCGACCAGGCCGAGGCGCGCCTGGCCGAACAGACGCTGCCCGGCCCCACCGGCGAGCGCAACCTGCTGCGCCTGAAGGGCCGCGGTGTCTTCGTGTGCATCAGCCCGTGGAACTTTCCGCTGGCCATCTTCGCCGGCCAGGTGGCGGCGGCGCTGGTGGCGGGCAACACCGTGGCCGCCAAGCCGGCCGAGCAGACGCCGGTGGTGGCGGCCCGCTTCGTGGAACTGCTGCACCGCGCCGGTGTGCCAGCCGACGCACTGGCGCTGCTGCACGGCCTGGGCGAGACCGTCGGCGCCGCGCTCGTGGCCCACCCGCACACGGCAGGCGTGTGCTTCACCGGCAGCACGCCGGTGGCGCGGCTGATCAACCGCACGCTGGCGGCCAAGGACGGCGCCATCGTGCCGCTGATCGCCGAAACCGGCGGCCTCAACGCCATGCTGGTGGACAGCACCGCGCTGCCCGAGCAGGTGGTGGACGCCGTCGTGCAGAGCGCCTTCCGCAGCGCCGGCCAGCGCTGCAGCGCGCTGCGCCTCCTGGTGCTGCACGAGGCCTCCGCCGACGGCATGATCGAGATGCTCAAGGGCGCGATGGCCGAGCTGGTGGTGGGCGACCCCGCGCTACTCGCCACCGACGTGGGCCCGCTGATCGACGAAGAAGCGCACACCGCCATCGGCGCGGCCGTGCTGCGGCTGGAGCGCGAGGCGCGCCTCTTGGGCCGCACGCCGATGCCCGCGGCCGCGGTGCCGAACCTGCTGGCGCCGGTGTCCTTCGAGATCAGCCGCATCGACGCGCTGAAGGCCGAGATCTTCGGCCCCGTGCTGCACGTGGTGCGCTGGGGCCCGGGCCAGGCCGCGAAGACGGTGGACGAGGTGGTGGCGCAGGTCAACGCGCTGGGCTACGGCCTGACGCTGGGCGTGCAGACGCGCATCGACACCCGCGCCGAGCGCATCGCCGCCGCCGCCCGCGTTGGCAACGTCTATGTCAACCGCAACATGATCGGCGCCGTCGTGGGCGTGCAGCCGTTTGGCGGAGAAGGCATGAGCGGCACCGGCCCGAAGGCCGGCGGGCCGCACTACCTGTACCGCTTCTGTGCCGAGCAGACCGTCACCGTCAACGCCGCGGCGGCGGGCGGCAACGCCGAACTGCTGGCGGGGTTGGCGTGAAGAGGAGCGGCGCTTCTATAGTCCCCACTCACGAAGAGGGAGGTCTGAACATGATGCGTCGACTCGTGCTGGCCTGGGCCGTCGCCAGCATCGGGCTGGCCGGCTGCGTGACTGTGGGCAAGAAGGAAACCAGCAGCCGCCCGACCTGGATCTCGGAGCCCGGCGACGGCGTGTCGGCCGCGGCCGGCGAGCACATCAACGGCCGCGTGGCCCAGGAAGAACTGGCCATCGCGCGCGCCCGCGACGAACTCGCCCGCCGCATGGGCGTGCGCGTGAGCAACGTCATGAACAGCCAGCTCACGCTGGTCGGCCAGACGGCCGTGTCCTCGGCGCAGTCGCAGTCCACCCAGCAGGTGACGGGCGCCGAGGTGAAGGCCGCTGTCAGGGCCAAGTGGTTCGACGCCAACAGCGGGCTGCTGTGGGTGTGGCTGGTGCCCGTGAAGTAGCGCTCAGTTCAAGTACATGCCCAGATAGCGCCGGCCGTGGCTCACGGCCTCGGCGTCGGGGCAGGCACCAAACCACTCGATCAACTGCTTGCGCGCCCGCTCGCGGTCGGGCTTGCCTTCGGCCTTGTCGCGCAGCACCACCTCGAGCAGGTTGTCGAAGGCGGCCTTCCATTCGCTCTCGAACACCTGCCAGGCGCCGAGTGCGAAACGGGCCTCGAAATCGCGCGGATTGGCGGCGATGCGTGCGGCCAGCGCCTGCGGGTCGCCGGCGGGGCGGTTGGCCAGCAGCGCCAAGCGCTTGCGCAGCGCGGCGTCGCGCTCGCCGCGGTCGGCCTCGGGCACGGCGTCGAGCAGCGCCGTCACTTCGGCGATCTCGGCGTTGCGCGCCAGCAGCCGATCGGCCAGTGCCGCCGTCACGTCGGGGTGGCCGGGCACCATCTGCAGCGCCTCGGCGAGCATCGCTTCGGCGTCTTCGGCCGGGGCCGCGGCGGCCTCGGCCAGCAGCGCCTCGACCGGATCGCCCACCGGCTGCAGGTGCTTGTCGAGGAAGGCACGGATCTGGCCTTCGGGCAGCGCGCCCGTGAACTGGTCGACCGGCCGGCCGCCGACGAACAGCACCACCACCGGGATGCTGCGGATGCGCAGCGCGGCACTCAGGTTGGGCGCCTGGTCGGTGTTGATCTTGGCCAGCTCGAAGGCGCCGCCGTAGGCCTCAGCCAGGCGCTCGAGGATGGGGCCCAGGCTGCGGCAGGGGCCGCACCAGGGCGCCCAGCAGTCCAGCAGCACCGGCACTTCGAGCGAGCGTTCCAGCACACGGGCCTGGAAGTCGGCCTCGGTGACGTCGTAGACCCAGGCGCCCGCACCGGCGGGGGCCTGGGTGGCCGCGGCAGAGCCGCCAAAAGCAGCCTGCGCCGGGCTCGTCGAGACGGCGGCCTGGCTGGCGTAGGGGTCGTGGGCGGCGAAGGGATTGCGGGGCGTGTTCATGGCGGGATTGTGGCCAATCCCTGGACTATCGCGCCCCAGGGGGTCAGCTTTCGGCGAGGAGGTGGCCCGGCTGACAGTTGCTGATGCGCTCGCAGTGGCTGCCTGCGGCCCGTTGCGGCCGTTCAACCTACCCTTTCACCCCACCCTCCGTTCGGGCTGAGCCTGTCCTTCGACAAGCTCAGGATGATCGGAAGCACACCGTTCGGGCTGAGCCCTTCGACAGGCTCAGGACAGGCCTGTCGAAGCCTGGTGCCGCGCAGACATTCGCGCTCGAAGCATCGCGGCGGCAAAGGGCTCTCGGACCGAAAACCGCGGTGCTGGATGAGCGGCAAACGGTGCTGAGGAAGAGGCTTCGACAGGCTCAGCCCGAACGGAGTCGTGGCGCGGGAGGAACGTCGGCAAAGGGCCGACAGGAGCCCTTCGCTCTACCACTCGACAGCGTTCAGGGGTAGAGCCCGCGCTCCTCGCGCGCCATCAAGATGCGCTCGCAAGCCACCGCGAAGGTGGCGGTGCGCAGCGTGATCTGGTGGCGGTCAGCGGTGTCCCAGATCTTCTTCAGCGCGCCGATCATGATCTTGTCCAGGCGCACGTTGATCTCGTCTTCGGTCCAGAAGAACGAGCTGAAGTCCTGCACCCACTCGAAGTAGCTCACTGTCACGCCACCGGCGTTGCAGATGACGTCGGGCACCACGAGCACGCCGCGGTCGGCCAGGATGTCGTC
>JBIJAP010000311.1:0-4583 GCA_044345715.1 Rubrivivax sp. | reverse complement strand
CGGCGTCCTCGGCACGCTGCATCTGGTCGCGGCCGTCGGCCAGCTTGGCGATCTGGGCGTCCATGGCCCACACCATCTCGTTCAGCCGCGTCGCTTCGACCACGGCGTGTTCAACCGCCTGGCGTTGCGTGTCCAGCGCCTTGGTCTTCAGCGCCACGTGTTCGGCCAGCGCGTTGAGCGATGTCAGGCGCTTTTCGGTGTCCTGGCTCAGGCCGGGCAGTTGAGCGAGCCCGGCCACTCGGGTGTCGATGTCCTGCAAGGCGCTCACACGCAGGCTTTCGACGCGTGTGCAGGCTTCCTCGGCCGTGCGGTCCAGCAGGGCCAGCGCTTCGTCATGCAACGCCAGCTGCGACTTTTGCGATGTGGCCTCGACGGCTGGCGCGGCGTTGGCCTGGGCCAGCGCCAACGCCTGGCTCAGCTGCTGGTGCAGGTCGGCCACTTGGGCCTCCAACTGGTCGATGCGGGCGCTGTCGGCAGCCGACGGCCCCGGTGCCGCGTGGCCGTTGCGGCCGGGGCTGGACATCGTGGCCACGGCACTGTGGGCCTCTGCCAGCAGGGCGCGCAAGGACTCGCGCTCGCTGCGGGCCTGCAGCAGCAGGGCGTGCATGTCCGACTTGGCCTGCTTGCGGTCGCCGGGGGTGCCGAAAATCGTATCCAACATGGTCATGATCCTGCTTGTCTCTTGCACGTCGGCGGCCGAAGTCAAGGCCACAGCGGTGGCACGGCCGCCGCGGGCCTATCGGCGGCTTCCGCAATGCGTGGGGCCCTGTGGCGCCGCGAGGTTGTATAGCGTTGCCGAGCGCGGCTCCCCCACCTGTTCACGGGGTGTGCGTCAACGTTGCGAGCAACCTTGACAGATTTGCCGTGCTGCGGGACGCAGACACGCCGTGGGTGACACCGGGTGACCCACTGCAACCGAGGCTGTCGCTCAGCGCGGCCTTCGACTGCGCGAAGATCGGGGTCTTGCCGCTTCGCGAGGTGCGCTCGCCCTGAAGGCGGCGGGGCCCCGAAGCAAGGAGACGTTTTCATCGAAGCCCCTATGCACATCGTCGGCTGCGTGCTGCTGGCCAAGCCCGCCACCGCGTGGCTGGAAGCCTTCCTGGCGCAGGTTCGGCGCGAGCGTGCGGCGGTCATGGGGCGCACCGCGCAGGGCGCCACGTTCGTGCGCTTTGCAGCCCCCGACCTGCGGCTGGTCGTGCTGGCCTGTCAGGCTGTGCAAGGCCGTCGACCTTCCGGCCTGCGCTTCGGGTTTGCGGCTGCGGTGCGCGACGGCCCGGGGGGCGAGGCTTCAGGCCTGGACCTCAGCACCGAGGTGGTGACCCAGGCCAACGAGCTGGCCGCGGCCGCGTCGTCCGGCGAGGTGCTGGTTTCTGCGGCGCTGGCACTGCGGCTGATCGAAGCCGGGCACGCCCTGCACTCGAGAACCTTGACACGGCCCGACGGCCGTGTGATCGCCGCCTGTGTGATGGACAGGCCCGTCAACGCCGCGCGACCCGCTGCAGCCGCTGAAGAGCATTCGCCCGCAGCGGAAACCGGGCCTGAGGCTCAACCCGGGCTCGCACACGAACCCAGTCCAGCAGCCGGATCAGACCCTGCCCCGTCCGCCGTCCAGCCGTCGCTGACGGTCCGCGCCGACGCCCTGGCTCTGCGGCAGGCTGAGCTGGAAGCACGCCAGGACGCCGTGCTGGCCAAGATGACGCTGGTGGAAGAGGGGCAGCCTTCGACGGCACACCTGCAGCAGCTGCAGGCCCAGCTGGACGAGCAGATTGAGCGTGTGCAGTCCCGGCTGGACGTGGTGGCGCAACTGGAGCAGCGCATCGGCCCGCTGCACATCGCCGTGGCGGCCATGGACCGGCGCCTAGCCCAGCAGGCGCAGCGCCTGACCGAGATGGAGAGCCTGCAGACCTTGTGCGACAAGCTGCTGGCCGACATGGTGCTGGCCCACGACCAATTGGCCGCCGTGGCGGCCCTTCAGGAAAAGCTGCTGCCGCTGACCGGTCAGGTGGCCCGCATCGAGCAGACCGTGCTGCAGACCCAGTTGCAGCTCAATGAGGGCCAGGCTGATTTGCATCAGCGCAGCACGGCCAGCGCGGCTTTGTTGGCGCAGGTGGAATCCGGGCTGCAGAACCAGGTGCACGCGGTCACCGAACAGGCAGCCCGGGTGGACGAGGTGCAAGCCCGCACACGCAGCGTGGCGCATCAGCTGGACGACATCCACCTGCGGCTGGAGATGCTGAGTGAACAGCGTGCGGCCATCGACGGGGTGGGTGAACAGCTGGCCCGGCTGGACTTCACGGTGCAGGAGGCGCAGAACACGCTGCGCGCCTTGCGCACCGAGCGCGAGGTGGCCGAGCGCGTGGAGCAGGGCATCAAGAGCCTGCGCGCCCGGGGCACCATCCGCCAACCCACCTGATCCGTCAACGCCGTCGGGTATCTCTGACCTGGCCGTCAAGCATGCGCAGGCAGTGGGCATCGTGGTGGCCGCTTACGCCTCGCGGCGTCTGCACCGCGAACTGCAGGGCCGCGGCCAACGCATCGGCCTGCGCCGTGTGGATCGCCTGACGCGCGAGAACGGCATCCGGGCGCGGCACAAGTCGTCGCACCGAGTTCCGCACCGACGGTGACGCATCGCTCGCGCGTTAGACCCCTAGGTGCACTCGCCCCTGAGAGGGTGCCCGTAAACCGGGAACGTAGTCAGTACGCAGGATGATGGCCAAGGGGTGTACTGCCTACCGTCGGGGCGTCTCAACCCTGACCCACGGACATCAACATGCCCATCATCGCCTTCCAGGCCACCCTGGCCACCGCAACCCGCGCCGAGCTGACTTCGCTGTTCAAGGAGTGCCAGCCCCGCATCCTGGTTGTCACCGACACCTTGAACTTCGACCCCGCACGAGGCTTCGGCCTCACGCAGTTCGTCGACACGCTCAAGGCCTCCACCATCCACGGCATGACGCCCAAAGTGGTGACCGCCAGTCGTGGCAGCGACCCGAATGCCGAGATCCCCAACTTCGACTTCACCGACTCTGCCAAGGGGCTGAACATCTCCCGCTACGACGTCGTGTTCCTCTTCGGGGCTCGACCAGAGGGACTCAGCGATCTGCCGGCCCCGCAGGTCGACGCCATCGCCCGGTTCATGGAGGCCGGTGGCGGCGTGTTCGCCACCGGTGACCACCAGACGCTGGGTGCCGCGCTGTGCGGCAACGTGCCCCGGGTGCGCGCCATGCGCCGCTGGAAGGCTGCGCAGACCCCGCCCCATGTGAGCAACACCAATCGCTTCTCGACCAACCTGTCGGGGCCGAACGAAGGCGAGGAGTTCACCGACCAGTCCAACACCGAGCCGCAGCGCCTGTACCTGAACTTCCGCACCCAGGCCGGTGGCGTGGGCAACCCGCACCCCCTGGTTCAACTCAAGGCACCCCTGCGCGCCCTCGAGGTCTACCCCGATCACCCGCACGAAGGCGAGTGCCTGGTGCCGTCCAGCCTGGGCGGCAACATCGTCGTGGATGGTCAGTCTGTGCCCGAGTGGCCCAACGACCTCACGGGTGCCCCCTTGTCGCCCGAGATCGTCGCCATGTCGGTCTCGCACGGCGATGGCTTCCAGAGTGGCCCGACGGGTCCCAAGGAAGCCCTCATGCCCAGGCTGTTCGCCTCCATCGTGGCCTACGATGGCCATCGTGCCAACAAGGGTCGCGTCAGTACGGACTCCACCTGGCATCACTTCATCAACATCAACCTCGATGGCACTGAAGAGCCCGGTTTCACTGGCCTGCGGTCCCCTGCGGGCGTGGACACGGATGCGCTCAAGCGGATCCGCGAGCACTACGTCAACCTCGCCACCTGGCTAATGCCCAAGAACGTGCGGCGCTGCCTCCGCTTCCGCCTGGTTCTGGACGAGCTGGCGCGCTTCCCGCTGGCCGAAGAGCTGGAACTGCCACCGCTGAAGGACGCCTCGGTCGCCGACCTGACGCAGGCGGGTGGTGCGCTTCTGCAGAGCCTCTCACGCCGGCTCACGCCTTGGGAGGTGCAGGCCTTCGTTCTGGACACACTGAGTGACAGCCTCGGCGAGGCCGAGGCGATCAAGCTGCTCGACCAGTCCGATGCCGCGACGGCGCTTCGCAACCAGGACATCGCGCAAGCCGCTGCCGGCGGCCTGTTGACTGGCGTGGCGTCGCGCCTGGCGGAGCTGCCGTCGTTAAAGGAGATCGTGCCGCACCGCACGTTCGAGGCCTCGGCACTCGACGGCACGCGGATCGCAACCAAGCTGGCCCTGGTGCGCCGACGCGAACAGATCATGAAGATGGATGAACTGCTCTCGCGCCTTCAGTCGGCCTGCGCACTGCGCTGAAGCGCCCAGGGCCATGCCCGCCAGAGCCAGCAGCAGCGTCTGTGGCAGCAACACGAAGACGATGTCCTTCATGTCGCGCAGCGCGGCTGCGGACAGTGTGGTTCCGGACGGCGTGGCTCGAAGCCTTCGTCGCTTGCACGGCGGGTGTTCGTCTCGCAGCAGGGCTCGGTCCGGTTGCCTCGCTCGCGCAGCCGGATCGCGAGGTCGGTGCCCGTCAGCGCGCTGTGACGGTGCT
>JBIJAP010000310.1:0-4593 GCA_044345715.1 Rubrivivax sp. | reverse complement strand
GTGCTGACCACCGGCAACAAGAGCGAGATGGCCACCGGCTACTGCACGCTGTACGGCGACATGGCCGGCGGCTTTGCCGTCATCAAGGACGTGGCCAAGACGCTGGTCTACCGGCTCGCGGAGTGGAAGAACCGCCAGCCGGTGCGCCGTGCCGACGGCAGCATCGGGCCGGTGATTCCCGAACGCATCATCACGCGCCCGCCTTCCGCCGAGCTGCGCCCCGACCAGACCGACCAGGACAGCCTGCCGCCCTACGAGGTGCTCGACGCCATCCTGGCGATGTACATGGAAGAAGACCGTTCGATCGAGGACATCGTGGCCGCCGGCTACGCGCGTGCCGACGTCGAGCGCGTGACGCGGCTGATCAAGCTCAACGAGTACAAGCGGCGCCAGGCTCCGGTGGGCATTCGCATCACCCATCGCGGATTCGGGCGGGATTGGCGCTACCCCATCACCTCGAAGTTCCGTGCTTAAATCGTCCTCAGTCCCATCCTCGCCCTCGGAGTTGCCATGAAGCAGATCACCGCCATCATCAAGCCCTTCAAGCTCGAAGAGGTGCGCGAGGCGCTCGGCGACGTGGGCGTTTCCGGCCTCACGGTCACCGAGGTCAAGGGCTTCGGCCGCCAGAAGGGCCACACCGAGCTGTACCGGGGTGCCGAGTACGTGGTCGATTTCCTGCCGAAGGTGAAGGTCGAAGTCGTCGTCAAGAACGTCGACGTCGACCGCTGCATCGAGGCCATCGTCAAGGCCGCCAAGACCGGCAAGATCGGCGACGGCAAGATCTTCGTCACGCCAGTGGAGCAGGTGGTGCGCATCCGCACCGGCGAGACGGACGAAGCGGCGATCTGAATCCGGGGCCGCGCGCGGCCCTCACGGCCCTCACACCTGGGTATAGTCGTCCCCGCCGCGCGCCGCTTCGGCGGCCGCGGCCACACGGTCGAGCAAGTCTATCGGCTCGTCGCCCACGAGCACCATGTCGCGCATGGCGGGCGACAGGAAGCCCTCGGACACCGTGTGGTCCATCAGGCGCAGCAGCGGCTGCCAGTAGCCGGCCGTGTCGAGCAGCCCGATCGGGTTGTCGTGGTACTTCAGCTGGCGCCAGGTCCACACCTCGTACAGCTCTTCCAGCGTGCCGATGCCGCCGGGCAGCGCGATGAAGGCGTCGGCGCGCTCGGCCATCATCTGCTTGCGCACGTGCATGGTGGGCACCACGTGCAGCTCGGTCAGGCCGATATGGCCGACCTCGAGCTTCTCGAGCGATTCGGGGATCACACCAATCACGCGGCCGCCGGCGGCCAGCACGGCGTCGGCCACTTCGCCCATCAGGCCGACCTTGCCGCCGCCATAGACCAGTTGCCACCCGCGCTGGCCGATGGCCGCGCCCAAGGTGCGGGCAGCCTCCGTGTATTCGGGCCGCGTGCCGTGGCGCGAGCCGCAATAGACGCAGAGGCTCAGCGGCTGTCGCGTCTGGACGGAGCTGGTTGAAGTGAGTGTCATGGTGCGGGTGCCTTGTTCAGGCGTGGGGGCGGGGGCTTGGTGACGAGCCGCGTGCCGCAGATCAGGTCGTGCAGGAACTGGCGATCCGGGTGCAGCCGGGCCAGCGCGGCGTAGACCAGCATGCCGGTGATCACGACACCGGCCACCGGCCAGCCGCCCTTCAGGCCCGAGGCCTGCACCAGGGCCAGCGAAGGCAGGAACCACATCCACGCGGCCACGTAGCGCATCACGGCGCGCAGCGGCCGCAGCGGATGACCTTCGCGGGTGACGACGCGGATGCGCCAGGTGAGCATGGCCAGGGTCTGACCGCCGCGTGTCCAGAACCACACGAAGTACAGGCCGATCACGCCAAACAGGAAGGCCTGCAGCCCCGTAGAACCCTCCAGCGCATGCCGCTGCTGCGTGACCACGCCGTAGAACAGCCCCGCCAGCATGACGACACCGAACAGCAGCACGCCTTCGTAGAGCAGGGCGGCCAGGCGACGCCGGATACCGGGCGTCGGCGCGCCGTGCGCACCCGCGTCGAGCCACTCGCTCACGGCGCGGCGGTGGGCGCGCCTGCAGATGCGGCGCGCTGCGCGGCCGCGCCTTGCGGCCCGCGCTTGGGCAGCAGCGTGGCGGGATCGACGAATCCGGGTGTGGCAGCGATCTTGGGCATGCCGTGCTGGATGGCGGCCGGCGGAAGCGGTGTCTGGGTCATGGGCGAGGTCGTTGCGCCGGGCCGGGCCTGGCGCGCGGTGGCGGTGGCGGCGCCCGCAGGCGCCTGGACGCTCGATTGCACCACGTTCACCTTGGCCCTCGGGGACGGGGCCGATGGCTTGGGCGCCGCGGCGTGGCGGGCCGCGGGCTTCGACTGCTGGGCCAGGCGTTGGCGCTGCTCGTCGGGCAGCGCCTGGTAGGCCTTCCAGGCCGCCTGGCGGTCTTCGGGCGACACGCGCCGGGTCTCCTGGAACTGCAGGCGGGCGGTGCGTCGCTCGGCCGGTGACAGGCGGGCCCACTCTGCCATCCGCGAATGCAGCCGCTGGCGCTCGGCCGCGGTCATGCTCGGAAACCGTTCGGCGACCTCGAGCCACTTGGCCTGGCGTTCGGCTTCAAGCGCAGGCCAGTCGGCCATCAGGGGATGAAGAGCCTGCTGCTGGGCGGGGGTCAGTCGCACCCAGTCGGTGCGCTGCGCCGCCTCTGTCGGCGCCAGCCCGAGCAGGGCCAGCAGGAACAGCGCCGTCTGGAAGGCGCGGGCGCTCACGGCGCGGGGTCGCTGCGCAGGAACTCGGCGAAGCCCGGGTCGGCGTAGGCTTCGGGCGGCAGATCATCGGCGAGCAAGGCGGCGTCGATGTCGGCCGCGGTGTGGATCTGTTCCTGCATCGTCCAGTGGTCGATGCCGACGAGGCCGGCGACAAGCACCACCAGGGGCAGCAGGGCGGCGGCGTGGCGCCACCATGGCAACGGGCCTCCGAACATGCCGCCCATCGAACCCGTGCGAGCGGCCGCCAGTCCGAGCCCGGGGCCACCGAAGACGGCCACCGCGGGCTCAACGAGCGGCTCCGCGCTCACCGGCAACGGTGCCGCCGCGGTCCGCACTGCCCGGGCGCGCTCCAGCGCCTGTTGCCGCGCAAAGCGCAGCCGCTCGGTGGTGTCGGGGGTAAGCGCGGGTTGCGAGGTGGCCAGCACGCCGATCACGCGCGCGGCCATCCGTGCCTCGAGGGCTTCGGTGGCGGGGCGGGTGCGGCTCATGCTTGGATTCCCTTGTTGCTGAGGGCCTTGGCCAGCGCGTGAACGGCCCGCGAGCAATGTGTCTTGACACTGCCTTCGGAGCAACCCATCACCGCCGCCGTCTCGGCCACGTCGAATTCTTCCCAGTAACGCAGCAGGAAGGCCTCCCGTTGACGTGGCGGCAGTTCTTCGAGTTCAGTCTCGATCAGCCGCAGCACCTGTGTGCGGTACACCGCGTCCGAAGCACTTTCGGTGCCCAGGGTGTCTTCGAGCAGGTGGAGCGACTCCAGCAGGTCGAAATCGCCCTCGCCATCGGCACTGCCCTCGAAGTCGCCGAGGTTGTGCACCACGGCGGAGCGCACCTTTTCGCGTCGGAACCAGTCCATCGTGGCGTTGGACAGGATCCGCTGAAACAGCAGCGGCAGTTCGGCGGCCGGGCGATCGGCGTACTTCTCGGCCAGCCGGATCATCGCGTCCTGCACGATGTCGAGTGCAGCGTCGTCGTTGCGAACGGCGTAGGCCGTGCGTTTGAAGGCGCGTTTGTCGACGCTCTGAAGGAAGTCGGCGAGTTCCTGGTCGGTGGCCAACGGGTGAGAGGCTCAGGGCCCTGAATGCCCTGTTTCGGGGCGGGTGCATTATGGCACCGGGGCCCACTTGCACCGGCATGCGCCAAGCCCTGGCAAGCCCAGCATGCATAATGCTGGGTTCGCACAACGTTCTTTACGGTGCTGGTCGAGCCGTTTCATCCGGGCGGCCGACAGCACCAGGTAGCACCAGGTCTCGGAATCCGTTCAGAGACCGCGCAGGCACCACATCCGCCTCACGAGGGCGCGAAGAGGTGCACCGATGGATTTTCGTCAGAGAAAACCTCAGAGGTTCAACATGGATATGTCTGCCGCGGAAGTCAAGCGTGCCGCTTCGGCACTCCCGTCTTCTTCTCCCTCCCCCGCATCGCCCGCAGCCGACATCAACGGCTCGGAGATCCTCGTCCGCTGCCTGCAGGCCGAGAACGTCAAGTTCCTCTGGGGCTACCCCGGCGGCGCGGTGCTGTACATCTACGACGCGCTGTACAAGCAGAACACCATCGAGCACGTGCTGGTGCGCCATGAACAGGCCGCCGTTCACGCCGCAGACGGCTATGCGCGCGCCACTGGCGAGGTCGGCGTGGCGCTGGTCACCTCGGGTCCGGGCGTCACGAATGCCATCACCGGCATCGCCACGGCCTACATGGACAGCATCCCGATGGTGATCATCACCGGGCAGGTGCCGACGCCGGCGATCGGCCTCGATGCCTTCCAGGAGTGCGACACCGTCGGCATCACGCGGCCCATCGTCAAGCACAACTTCCTCGTCAAGGACGTGCGCGACCTGGCGCTGACGATGAAG
>JBIJAP010000309.1:0-4606 GCA_044345715.1 Rubrivivax sp. | reverse complement strand
CGATGTACTGGCCGGTGGCGATGTAGGGCTTGCTGGCCATCACGCCGCCAACGGCGTACTGGCTCATGCCCAGCACGTTGGGCAGCTCCACCCACTCCACCGCGTCGACGTACACCGCCAGGTACCAGGCGTGCACGGCCTTGGGCTCCACGCCCAGCAGCAGCGTGTAGAGACCCGTCACCATGAGGCGCTGGATGTGGTGCGCGTAGCCATGTTCCAGCGTCTGCGTGAGGGTGTCCTTCAGGCAGGCCATGGTGGTGTCGCCGGTCCAGAACCAGGCCGGCAGCGGCTCGTGCGCGCCGAGTACGTTGCGCTCCAGGTACACGGGCATCTGCGTCCAGTAGATGCCGCGCACGTACTCGCGCCAGCCCAGGATCTGGCGGATGAAGCCCTCCACCGCGGCCAGCGGCGCGTGGCCGGCGCGGTACGCGGCCTCGGCCGCGGCCACCACCTCGCGCGGGTGCAGCAGCTTCAGGTTCAGCGCCGCAGCCAGGTGCGAATGCCACAGCCAGGGCTCGCCGGGCCACATGGCGTCTTGCACGTCGCCGAAGCCGGCCAGGCGCTCGGCGATGAAGCGCTGCATCGACTGCAGCGCCTGCTCGCGCGTGACGGGCCAGGCGAAGCTGTCGCAGCGGCCCGGGTGGCCCTTGAAGCGCTCTTGCACGAGGGCGATGACCTCGCGCGTGGTGGCGTCGGGCTCAAAGGCCGCGCGCGCAGGCACGAAGCCCGGGCCTTGCGCGCCGAAGGGCTTGCGGTTGTCGGCGTCGTAGTTCCACTCGCCGCCCTCGG
Organism: Rubrivivax sp.; assembly: GCA_044345715.1. Lineage (GTDB taxonomy): Bacteria > Pseudomonadota > Gammaproteobacteria > Burkholderiales > Burkholderiaceae_C > Rubrivivax. The sequence goes on along the minus strand of JBIJAP010000309.1, from coordinate 3,817 downwards.
GCTGGCCGTCGGCGCTGATCAGCACGTGGTGCCGGCGCCGCATCTCGCGGTAGAAGTACTCCAGCCGCAGCTGCTTGCGGCCCTTGGCGTGGGCGGCGAACTCGCGCACGGTGCAAAAGAAGTGGCGGTCTTCGCGCACGTCGAGCAGCAGGCCGGCGGCGGCTGCGGCGGCGCGCAGCGCGGCCAGCAAGCGCCAGTCGCCGGGGGCCGTCATCACCAGGGCCTGGGGGCGCAGCCGGGCGATGTCGGCGGCCAGCTGGGCGGCCAGCGAGCCCGCCGCCGTGGAGTCGGCGGCACCCTTGAGCGCCGTGTAGTGCAGTGGCCGGCCGGCGGCGCGCAGGGCCTGCGCGAAGTGGCGCATCGCGGCCAGGAACATCACCGTGCGCGGCTTGCTGCTCCACACATGGGTGGATTCCTCGGCGACCTCGGCCATCCAGACGGCATCCTGGGCCGCGTCGAAGCCGTCAAAAGCGGCGGCGTCGGCATCGAGCTGGTCGCCGAGCACCAGCACCAAGTGGCGCAGCCGCTCAGCCACGGCTTGCCCCGGTGGCTTGTGGTGTGCGGGCGCCGCGGGCCGAGCGGCACGCGTCGGAGCAGTACTTCACCTCGGCCCAGTTCTTCGCCCAGGCGCGCCGCCAGCTCATGGGTCGGCCACAAGCCACGCAGGGCTTGTGGGGCAGCGACAGCTTGTTGCCCTTGAAGCCGGTGGCGCCGGCTGGGGCGGTGGAAGTGGGTTTGCCTGTGCGAGCCATGGGGTGAAGCATAGGCATTTGCGCGTCAGCACGGGTTCAGGCGCAGAATGTCCAGCTCAAGACGCGGTCAATGCGTGTCAAACCGGCTGCAAGGAGATGGTATGAGCGATGTGGATGATGCGGTGGCGCCCCCCGAGACAGCTCCGACCGGGGCGGCCCCAGCCGACGGCGCGCAGCACGAGCCGCGCTACCGCAGCGGTGCCGTCGCCCGCATGCTGCGCATGCCAGTGGCCACCTTGCGGGTGTGGGAGCGGCGCTACCAGGTGTCGCAGCCGCAGCTCTCGCCCAGCGGCCAGCGCCTGTACAGCGCGGCGCAAGTTCAGCGGCTGGCCCTGCTGAAGCAGCTCAGCGACCTCGGCCATGCCATCGGCAGCCTGGCGCGGCTGGATGTGGCGCAGCTGCAGCAGGTGGCCGATACCCACAACCGCACGCTGTCGCAGACGGCCGGCGTGGCGGTGGCCGCCGCCACCATGCAGGCGGCCGTGCCGGCGCTGCCGGCTGAGCCGGCGCCCAGCGCGCGCGCGCCCGAGCCGCCGCGGCCCCAGCCCACGGCACCCGGTCGGGGCCGCAGCATCGGCTCGAAGGCGCCTGCGCCGGCCCAGGCCTGGCGGGTGCTGGTGGTGGGCAAGCTGCTCGGCCAACGCTTGAAGGGCACGGTGCAGCAGTCGCTGGCGCCGGCCGGCCGGCTGCTGCATCTGCAGGGCCCGTTCGAAACGCTGGAGGAGGCCGCCGCCCAGCCGCTGGCCGCCACCGCCGACGCCCTGCTGGTGTATGCACCCAGCCTGCAGGACGACTGGCTCGACCGACTGGTGGCGCTGATGCCCGCCTGGCGTGGCAAGCCGATGGCGGTGCTGTACGGCTTTGCCTCTGAGCGCAGCTGCCGGCTGCTGGGCCGCGTGACGGGCCTGTCGCTGCTGCGCGGCCCGCAGAGCGACGCCGCGCTGGCCCAGTGGCTGCGCGGCTGGCGCCAGCAGATCGACGTGCCGGCGCCGGCGACAGGCGCGCAGCTCTCGTCGATGCCGGTGCCGGCCCGGCGCTGGGACGACGAGGCGCTGGCCTCCTTCGCCACCCTGTCCACCACCATCGCATGCGAGTGCCCCAAACACATCGCCGACCTGCTGGTGCAGCTGTCGCACTTCGAGGCCTACAGCGCCGATTGCGAGCACCGCAGCCCCGAAGACGCCGATCTGCACGCCTACCTGCACCAGGTCACGGCGCTGGCGCGGGCGCAGTTCGAGACGGCGCTGGAGCGCGTAGCCCTCCACGAGGGCCTGCTGAAGAGCGCCTGAACGGCGGCCGACATCGGCGCAGGGCATCATCGCGCCATGTCGTCCGTACGCCTGTTTGATGCCGATGCCGTGGCCGCGGCGCTGCCTTTCGCGGGGCTGATCGAGGCCCTGCGCGATGCTTTTGCCGAGGGCGCCGAGGTGCCTGCCCGCCACGTGCACCGCATTCCAGACGGCGCCGGCCAGGAGATCACCTCGCTGCTGATGCCGGCATGGACACGCCTGCCAGCGGGCCACGGTGCCGACAGCGGCTTCTATGGCGTGAAGATCATCAACGTCGCCCCCGGCAACGCCGCCCGCGGCCTGCCGGGGCTGCACGGCAGCTACCTGCTGTTCGAGGCCGCCACCGGCCGGCCGCTGGCGCTGATGGACGCCGACGTGCTGACGGCGCGTCGCACGGCCGCAGCGTCGGCACTGGCCGCCGGCTACCTGGCGCGGCCCGATGCCTCGCGGCTGCTGGTGCTGGGTGCCGGCCGCGTAGCGGCGCTGCTCCCGGCGGCGATGGCCAGCGTGCGGCCCATCCACCACGTGGCGATCTGGGCGCGCCGCCCCGAGGCCGCCGCCACGCTGGCCGTGCGCTGGCAGGTGGCGGGCTTCGAGGCCGAACTGGTCGACGATGCCGAGCTGCCCGCCGCCGTGGCCGCCGCGCACATCGTCAGCGCCGCCACGCTGGCCACCGAGCCGCTGGTGCAGGGCGCCTGGCTGGCGCCGGGCAGCCACCTCGACCTGATCGGCGGCTTCACCCCCGCCATGCGCGAGGCCGACGACGACTGCTTCCGCGGCGCCCGCCTGGTGGTCGACACCGAAGAGGCCCTGGCCAAGAGTGGTGATCTGCTCGGCCCCATGTCGCGCGGCGTGTTCACGCCGGCCGACGTGCGCGCCACGCTCGCGCAACTGGCCCGCGGCAGCCTGCCCGGCCGCACGCAGGAGAAGCAGCGCACGGTGTTCAAGTCAGTGGGCACGGCGCTCGAAGACCTGGCCGCGGCGCGGCGGGTGTGGGCTTTGCGGTCGGCCCTGTAGCCACCGGCTGCGGCCTGCACGCCCGGGCTCGGGCGCCAGAACAGCGCCCTTCTGACGCGCTGCGAGCCCTCGAAACCACTTTCAGACCCGATGCCAAGTGGTTCATTGGGAACAACTTTTTCCGCCAGCTACTTCCAGACTGGCGGCTAAGTCGTTGATTTGATTGATTTTTTCACGCTCGCGCGTTGACGCCCCTTCACGCCCTGCGCTACAGTGGGGTCTGGTGTCTTTTTGTGGGTTTTTGTGGGCCTTTTTCGATGGCGGAGATGGGCCCCCGGGCAGAGAAGGATCGTCGGGCATGACATTTCGCGGGGGACCGGTGCTCACGCTGGACGCCAAGGGCCGCCTGACGGTGCCCGCGCGTTGGCGCGAGCAACTCATGGCCTCGGTGAACGGCCAGCTCGTCGTGGCCAAGCACCCGCACGGCTGCCTGAGCCTGTATCCCGTCAACGTGTGGGAGCCCTTCGAGGCCCACTTGCTGGCCCTGCCGGCCGAGCACGACGCCTGGCGCCGGCTGTACATCGGCAGCGCCTCCGATGTCGAGATCGACAGCGGCAGCCGCGTGCTGATCCCGCCCGAGCTGCGCAGCTGGGCGGCGCTTGATCGCGAGGTCAAGCTGCTGGGCATGGGTTCGAGCTTCGAGATCTGGGACCTGCAACGCTACGAGGTGCGCGAGGCCACCGCGCTGGCCTTGGGTGCGCCCGAAGTGCTCAAGAGCCTTGTCATCCGGTGAAGCCGGCGCCTCTGGTGAACACCCCT
>JBIJAP010000308.1:0-4607 GCA_044345715.1 Rubrivivax sp. | reverse complement strand
CCGCTTCAATCGCCAGCTCTCGCTGCGCACGGTGGATCCGTACTTCACGGTCGACGGCATCTCGCTGGCGGTGGAGGCCTTCTATCGAACGGCCCGGCAGGTCAACGATCTGAGGGAGCCGTTCGACTTGCGTACGCCCGGCCTTTCGGTCCGCTTCGGCGTGCCGTTCTCCGAGTACGACACCGTCTTCGTGGGCTTAGGTTGGGAGCGTACCGAGCTTGGCACCCGGATCGGCCTGCCTCTTTCCTGGCTGAACTATGTCGCGCTTTACGGCAACAACGCCGAGTCCTACATCGGCACGATCGGCTGGTCGCGGGACGGGCGGGACAGCCTGCTCGTCCCGAGCAGCGGCCGCTACCAGCGCGTGCTGCTCGAGTATTCCTTCGCCGGTGATGTGCGCTACCTGAAGACCAACCTGCAGTACCAGGAGTACTGGTCGTTGCCCTACAGGCTGACACTGGGCGTGAACGCCGAAGTCGGCATCGGCAAGGGCCTGCAGGGCAACCCGTTCCCGGTGTTCAAGAACTTCTACGGCGGCGGCCTGGGCACGGTACGCGCCTTCGAGCAGAACTCGCTGGGCACGGTTGACCCCACCGGGGCCTACATCGGTGGTGCGCGCCGCCTCAACATCAACACCGAGCTGTACTTCCCGGTGCCGGGCTCGGGCAACGACCGCACGCTCCGCATCTTCGCCTTCGCCGACGCCGGCAACGTGTGGGCCGAAGACGAGCCGACACGCTGGAACAGCTTGCGCGCGTCTGCCGGTTTCGGCCTGAGTTGGATCTCGCCGGTGGGCCCGCTGAAACTCAGCTGGGGCCGCCCGATCCAGGTGCAACGCAACGATAGAATCCAGCGCTTCCAATTCCAGATCGGGACTGCCTTCTGATGAAGACGTTCGTTCGCTCCACCCTCGCGCAAGGTTTGGCTGTCGTGGCCCTTGCCGCGGTCGCTGCCCAGCCTGCTTCGGCCCAGGAGCTCAAGATCGGCTACGTCAACAGCGAGCGTGTGCTGCGCGAAGCTGCGCCTGCGCAGGCCGCCCAGAAGAAGCTCGAGGTCGAGTTCGGCAAGCGCCAGCGCGAGATGACCGAGTCCGAGCAGCGCCTCAAGGCCGCCGCCGACAAGCTCGAGAAAGACGGCCCCACGCTTGCCGCTGCCGACCGCGCCCGTCGCGAGCGCGAACTGGTCGAGCAAGACCGCGACCTGCAGCGCAAGCGCCGCGAGTTTCAGGAAGACCTGAACCAGCGCCGCAACGAAGAACTCTCGGCCGTGGTCGAGCGCGCCAACCGCGCCATCAAGCAGATTTTCGACAGCGAGAAGTACGACCTCATCCTGCAGGAAGTCATCTTCGCCGGCCCGCGCGTGGACATCACCGAGAAAGTGATCCGCGTGCTCAACGCGCCGGCGCCCGCCGCGCCGGCTGCCGCGCCGCGTTGACGCCGCAGGCGTCGAATATGGCGCCTGTCGAGCCCGTTTGCTTGGGCGAGCTCGCCGGCCTTCTCGGCGGCGAGTTGCGAGGCGACCCCGAACTCCGCATCCACCGGCTCGCGCCGCTGGACAGCGCCGACGAGCAGGCGATCGCCTTCCTCTCGAACCCGCGCTACCAGGCGCAGCTGGGCCAGACGCTGGCGGGCTGCGTCATCGTGTCGCCGGCGCTGGCCGACGCGGCCGCTGCGCGCGGTGCGGCACTCGTGTGCGCCGATCCGTACCACGCCTTTGCGCGGCTCACCCAATGGTGGGCGGCACGCACGCGGCGGCCGCCCGTGGCAGGCGTGCACGCCAGCGCAGTGGTGGAAGAGGGCGCCCGCATCGACGCCACGGCGTCGGTGGGCGCGATGGCTTTTGTCGGGCGCGGCGCGCGCATCGCGGCCGGCGCCGTGTTGGGGCCGCAGTGCCATGTCGGCGAAGACGCCGTGGTCGGAGAACGCACCTGGCTCAAGGCCCGCGTGATGCTCTCCGACGCCTGCCGCATCGGTGCCCGCGGCATCGTGCACGGCGGTGCGGTCATCGGCGCCGACGGCTTCGGCTTCGCGCCGCACCAGGGGCGCTGGGACAAGATCGAGCAGCTCGGCAACGTGCAGATCGGCGACGACGTCGAGATCGGCGCCAACACCTGCATCGACCGCGGCGCGCTCGACGACACCGTGCTGGGCGATGGCGTGAAGCTGGACAACCTGGTGCAGATCGGCCACAACGTGCGCATCGGCGCGCACACGGCCTTCGCCGGCTGCGTGGGCGTGGCCGGCAGCGCGCGCATCGGCGCGCACTGCACGGCCGGTGGCGGCGCCATCATCCTGGGGCACCTGGAGATCGTCGACCACGTGCACATCACGGCGGCCACGCTCATCACGCGCTCGATCCTGAAGCCGGGCCAGTACAGCGGCGCGTTTCCCTTCGACGACAATGCGTCCTGGGAGAAGAACGCCGCCACGCTGCGGCAGCTGTACACGCTGCGCGAGCGCCTGCGAGCGCTCGAAAAGAAGAACACCTGACGCGCCAGCCAGGCGTCGCCGCCGGGGACCGGTTCACACCATGCTCGACATCCAACACATCCTGCGCAAGCTGCCGCACCGCTACCCGTTCATCCTGGTCGACCGGGTGCTCGAGATCGAGCACCACGTGCGCATCAAGGCGCTGAAGAACGTCACCATCAACGAGCCGTTCTTCCAGGGCCACTTCCCGGCGCGGCCGGTGATGCCCGGCGTGCTGATGCTCGAGGCGCTGGCGCAGGCCGCGGCGCTGCTCAGCTTCGAGAGCATGGGCACCGAGCCAGGCGACGACACGGTGGTGTACTTCGCCGGCATCGACGAGGCCCGCTTCAAGCGGCCCGTCGGCCCGGGCGACCAGCTCATCCTCGAGGCCGCCATCGAGCGCCAGAAGGCCGGCATCTACCGCTACAAGGCACGCGCCACCGTCGACGGCCATCTGGCGGCCGAGGCGCTGCTGATGTGCACCATGCGCAAGGTGGGCTGATGCCGGCGTACGTGCATGCCACGGCCGTGGTCGACCCGGCGGCTGAACTGGCCGACGGAGTGCAGGTTGGCCCCTACTGCGTCATCGGAGCCGGCGTGCGCATCGGCCAGGGCACGAGCATCGGCGCGCACTGCGTCATCGAAGGCCCCACAACCATCGGCCGCGACAACCGCATCGGCAGCCACAACGCGCTGGGCATCGCGCCGCAGGACAAGAAGTACGCCGGCGAGCCCACCGAACTACACATCGGCGACGGCAACACGATCTTCCAGTTCTGCACCTTCAGCCGCGGCACCGCACAAGATGGCGGCGTCACGCGTGTGGGCCATCACAACTGGATCATGGCCTACGTGCACCTGGCGCACGACGTGCAACTCGGCAGCCATACCATCCTGGCCAACAACGCCACGCTGGCCGGCCACGTGCACGTGGACGACTGGGCCATCATCGGCGGCTTGAGCGGCATCCACCAGTTCTGCCACATCGGCGCCCATGTGATGACGGGCTTCCAGAGCCACGTGAGCCAGGACGTGCCGCCCTTCATGACGGTGTCCGGCAACCCGCTGGCGGTGCACGGCTACAACGCCGAAGGCCTGCGCCGGCGCGGCTTCAGCAAGGAGCGCATCGGCCTCGTCAAGCAGATGCACAAGCTGCTGTACCGCGAGGGCCTCACGCTCGATGCCGCCAAGGCCGCGATCGCGGCGCTGAAGGGCACGGTCGAGGGCGGCGACGCCGATGTCGACGGCCTGCTCGGCTTCCTGGCGGCCAGCACCCGCGGCATCGTGCGCTGACGAGCCGGCCATGCAACTGGCGATGGTCGCTGGCGAGGCCTCGGGCGACCTGCTTGCGTCCTTGCTGCTGGGCGGCATCCAGGCCCGCTGGCCGGCGCTGCGCACCGCCGGCATCGGCGGCCCGAAGATGGCGGCGCAGGGCTTCGAGGCCTGGTGGCCCAGCGACAAGCTCGCGGTGCGCGGCTATGTCGAGGTGCTGCGCCACTACCGCGGCATCAAGGCCATCCGCGATGCGCTCGGCGACCGCCTGCTGCGCGAGCGCCCGGCGGGCTTCGTGGGCGTGGACGCGCCCGACTTCAATCTCGGCCTCGAGAAGCGCCTCAAGTCAGCCGGCGTGCGCACGGTGCACTTCGTGTGCCCCAGCATCTGGGCCTGGCGCGGTGGTCGCGCGAAAAAGATGGCCGAGAGCTGCGACCACGTGCTCTGCCTCTTCCCCTTCGAGCCCGAGCTGCTGGCCGCGCATGGCGTAGCGGCCAGCTTCGTGGGTCATCCGCTGGCTGACGCCATTCCGATGGCGCCGCCGCGTGCGGCCAGCCGCCAGGCCCTGGGCCTGGGCACTGACGACGAGGTGCTGGCGCTGCTGCCCGGCAGCCGCCGCAGCGAGATCCAGTACATCGCGCCGCCCTTCCTGCAGGCGGTGGCGCGGCTCGCCAGGTCGCGGCCGCGCTTGCGCGTGGTGCTGCCGGTGGCGCCGGGGCTGCGCAGCCTGGTCGAGCCGATGCTGGCCGCCCACGCGCCCGACGCCGGCGTGCAGCTGCTCGACGGCCAGAGCCACGCCGCGCTGGCCGCCTGCGACCTGACGCTCATCGCCAGCGGCACGGCCACGCTGGAGGCGGCGCTGTTCAA
>JBIJAP010000227.1:0-5906 GCA_044345715.1 Rubrivivax sp. | reverse complement strand
GATCGGCCGCGCCAGGCGCACCGGGCCGCCGCTCGGGCAGTTCGGTGGGCAGGGCAGGGGCAAGTGCAGGGGCGGCGACGCTCACGGTGCATCCAGGTTCGCGCTCGGTGCGCCAGACGCCGGCCGGATGCCTGCAGGCGCGCCACAGGGGGCATCCCGGCGGTGGCGGCCGGGCCAAGGCGAAGTTGAGCGCCGGTGCCTTGCGTCAGTGCCGGGTGGCGGGCGTGGCCTTGGCGGCGCGGGCGAAGCCGGCCGACCAGGTGCGCAGCGCCGAGGCCGAACTGGCTGCCGCGTCACCGTAGCGTGCCTGGTCCAGCGCCTCGAGTGCGGCCGCCAGGGCGTGGCCCCGCGGGCCCAGCGTCAGTCGCACCCGTCGTGCGCGTTCGCGCGGGCCGTGGTGCAGCTCCACCGCCACGCCCAGCGCCGCCAGCTGCGCCTGCACGCGGTGCTGCAGGCGCTGCCAGGGGTCTTGCCGATGGCGGTCCCACCAGGCCCAGGCGGCGCCAGCCAAGGCGCCGCCGCACAGCAGCGCGATCAGCACGCTGGCGAGGTCGGTCCAGTCCGGGCTGCCCACGCCCAGGCTGCGCAGCAGGTCGAACTGCTGACCGCGCGAGTAGTTCAGCACCCACTGGTTCCAGCGGTTGTTCACGTTCTCCCAGGCAGCGCGCAGCTGCTGCGCCAGCGCCGGGTTGAGGCTGTTCACCGCACCGGCCACCAAGCCGGGCGGCGGCGCCAGGCGCTGGCTGCGGCGCACGCGCTCGGGCGCCACGGCGGCGGTCGGGTCGATGCGCACCCAGCCGCGCTGCGGCACCCAGATCTCCGCCCAGGCGTGGGCGTTGCTGTTGCGCACGATCAGGTAGCCGTCCTGCAGCGCGTCGTCGGCGCCCTGGTAGCCGGTGACGATGCGCGCCGGCACGTCCATGGCCCGCATGATCACGACAAAGGCGCTGGCGAAGTGCTCGCAGAAACCGAGCTTGCGCTCGAACCAGAACTCGTCGATGGCGTTGTCGGCGTAAGGCCCGGGCTCCAGCGTGTAGGTGAAGCCGGCACTGCGGATGTGCGCCAGTACGGCCTGCGCCAGCACCAGGCCGTCGGCGGTCTCCATGCCAGGCTGGGCTCGCAGCTGCGCCGCCCACTGCAGTGTGCGCGGGTTGGTGTTGGGCGGCAGGTCGACCAGGTCGCGCAGGCCCAGCACGTCTTCGCGCGGGCCGTGGCGGTGCTGCAGGTAGGCGGTGGCGGTGATGCGCCGTCGTTCGATCAGCGGTCGGTCGGTCTGCCACTGGCCGTCGACGCGTTGCACCACCAGCCAGCCGGGGATGACCGGTGCGTCGCCGGGCACGTCGGGCGTCATCTCCAGCAGCGGCAACAGCGGCAGCTGGCTGGGCTCGATCGTCATCTCGTAGCGCAGCGGCGGGCCGGCCACCTGCAGTTCCAGCCGCGGGCGTTGCGCCGCGGGGAAGGTGGGTGCCAGGCGTGTCCACTCGCGGCCGTCGAAGGTGGACAGCACCGGGCCGCGGAAGTACAGCTGGCTCTGTGGTGGCGCCGCGCCTTCGAAACGCACGCGCAGCGCGATCGAGTCGTCTTCGGCGATCGAGGCCACGCCGCCCAGCCGCAACGAGCCCGACAGCCCGGTGCGGCCGGCGGCGTCTTGCGGCAGGCCCCACAAGGGCCCGATGCGCGGGAACAGCAAGAACAGCACCACCATCACCGGCACGCCCAAGGCCGCCGCCTTGGCCGCTACGGCGCCGGCTCGAGCGAGCGACGGCCGCCCCACCGGCATGTGCGCCAGCGTGAGCGCCGTCAGCAGGCCCCACACCGCGCCCAGCAGCCACAGGCCGGTGAGCAGCGCCTGCGAGTACAGGAAGTGCGTCAGCACGAGAAAGAAGCCCAGGAAGAACACCACCAGCGCGTCGCGCCGGGCGCGCAGCTCCAGGGTCTTCAGCGACACCAGCACCACCAGCATCGTGATGCCGGCCTCCTTGCCCAGCAACGTGCGCTCCTGCGTCCAGGTCAGCCCTGCGGCCAGCAGCAGCAGGCCGGCCACCAGCCAGCGGCTGGGCAATGCGCCGCCGCGCAGCGCCAGCACGCCACGCCAGGCCAGCACCGACAGCGTCAGCAGCCCGCACCACCAGGGCAGGTGCAGCAGGTGCGGCGCGACGGTCCAGCTGATGACGGCGAGCTGGAACAGGGTGTCGCGCGTGTCGCGCGGCAGGTGGGCCAGGCGCTCGCCGAGCGCTCCGAGCCCCCCGAGTCTGGACATGCCGGCCAGGCGTGAGGGCCCGCCGAGCGAGCTCATGCGCCGCTCCATTCGGCCAGCAGGTCGAGCGCGGCGCGGCGGTGGGCGTCGCCCTGGCGCGGCCGCAGCTCGTGGCCGGGCAGGCGCAGGCCGCAGTCGACGCCGTCGCGGTCGGCCTTCAGCACCCAGGCGGCCAGGCGTGCCAGGCGCGGCTCGGTGCCGGCCGCGCCCGTCTCGGCCCAGTCGAGCCAGAGCGAACGGCTGGCCAGACCGGCGGTCTCGCGGCTGACCAACTCGCCCGTGGCCGCCACCTTCTTCCAGGCCACCTGGCGCAGCGAATCACCGCGGCGGAACGGGCGCACGCCGTCGAGCTCGCTGCCCCGGCGGCGCTGCGCGGCGCGCTCGTCGCCGGCAGCGGCGCCGTGGCCCGGCAGCGGCGGCGGGGCGGTTTCGGGCACGGGCCAGGCGAGCACGCGCCCGGCCGGGCGCCACACGCTCCAGGCGCGGAACAGGCCGAAGGGGAAGTGGGTTTCCAGCACCAGGGCCGGCACCGCGTGCCAGCCGCGGTGCGGCGGCACGAAGCTCAGGTGCACGCGCGCCTCGCCGCCCGCAGGCGCATCGCACCAGGCCGGGTGGCTGCCGTGGCGGGCGCGGTCGTCGAAGCGCAACGCCAGGCCGTGGCGTTCGCGGCCCGGGTTGCGCAGCACCACCTCCAGCTGCGCCGGCTGGCCTGCGAATCCGCTGGCCACGGGCTTGAGGTGCAGCGTCAGCGAGCGCAGGTTGCCGTGCGTCAGGTGCATGCTCACCACGCCCGCCCCGGCCAGCAGGAAGGTGAGCGCGTAGCCGAGGTTGAGCTGATAGTTGATGCTGGCCAGCAGCATCACCACCATCGTCAGCGCAAACATCAGCCCGGCCCGCGTGGGCAGGATGTAGACGTTGCGCTGGCCGAGCTGCCAGGTGTCAGTGAGCGGCAGCCGCGCCTGCCACCAGGCACGGAAGCGCTGCCGTGGCGACAGCGTGGTGGCCCACTGCCCGACCATCACGGAATCGGGGTGGCCTCGATCATCGCCCGCACCTGCTCGACCGGCCCGCGGCCGGCGCCAGGCACCGGCACCATGCGGTGCGCGATGGCCTGTGGCAGGATGGCCTGCACGTCATCAGGCGCCACGTAGTCGCGGCCGGCCATCAGTGCGCGGGCACGGGCCACGCGCAGCACTGCGATGCCGGCGCGCGGGCTCAGGCCCTGCGTGAACCAGGCGCCGCTGCGCGAGGCAGCGATCAAGGCCTGCAGATAGTCGAGCAGCGGCGGCGCGGCGCGCACGGCCAGCACCTCCTGCTGCGCCATCAGCAGATCGGCCGGCGGCAGCACGGCGGGCAGTTGCATCGCGGCGTGGCGGCGGTCGCCGCCGGCCAGCAGCTCGCGCTCGGCGGCTTGGTCGGGGTAGCCGAGCGTGATGCGCAGCAGGAAGCGGTCGAGCTGGCTCTCGGGCAGCGGGTAGGTGCCGAGCTGGTCGGACGGGTTCTGCGTCGCGATCACAAAGAAGGGCTCGGGCAGCGCACGCGTGTCGTTGTCGACCGTGACCTGGTGCTCTTCCATGGCCTCGAGCAGCGCGCTCTGCGTCTTGGGGCCGGCGCGGTTGATCTCGTCAGCCAGCAGCACCTGCGCGAAGACGGGGCCGGGGTGGAAGACAAAGGCCTCCTTGGCGCGCTCGAACACGCTGACACCGATCAGGTCGGACGGCATCAGGTCGGCCGTGAACTGCACGCGCCGGAAGTCGAGCCCCAGGCTGACGGCCAGCGCGTGGGCCAGCGTCGTCTTGCCGACACCGGGTACGTCCTCGATCAGCAGGTGGCCGCCAGCCAGCAGGCAGGCCACGGCGTCCTCGATCTGTGGGCGCTTGCCGACGACGATCGTGCTAATCTGGTCGACCAGCCGAGACAACTGAGCGGCGAACCGGGAAGGTGGGGCGTTGTTCATCCGGGCATTCATGCCGGCGACCTTACCCGAACTGGGCCGACCTTGATTCGCCGATGAGCACAGCCTTTTTCAGCCATTCCGCCTGCCGCGGCCACGACATGGGCGCAGGCCACCCCGAATGCCCCCAGCGCCTGGACGCCATCAGCGACCATCTGCGGGCCACCGGGCTGGACATGTTCCTCGACCACCAGGACGCCCCGCTGGCCACGCCGGAGCAGCTCGGCCGCGCCCATGCCAGCAACTACGTCAGCCAGCTCGCCGAGCGGCTGCGCGTGGTGCAGGAAGAAGGCCTCCCGCGCTCCCTCGATCCCGACACTGTGGCCGCTCCCGGCACGCTGGCCGCCGCGCTGCGCGCTGCCGGTGCCGCGGTGGCCGCCACCGACGCCGTGATCGCCGGCCGCGCCCACAACGCGTTCTGCTCGGTGCGCCCGCCCGGCCACCACGCCACGCGTGACGAAACCATGGGCTTTTGCTTCTTCAACAACGTGGCGGTGGCGGCGCGCCACGCGCTCGACGTGCACGGCCTGGCGCGCGTGGCCATCGTCGACTTCGACGTGCACCACGGCAACGGCACCGAAGACATCATCGCTGGCGACGATCGTGTGCTGATGGTCAGCTTCTTCCAGCACCCGCTCTACCCGTACAGCGGCGCCGTGCCCAAGGGCACGAACATGGTGAACGTGCCGGTCGACCCGTACACCCGCGGCGCGGCCGTGCGCAAGGCCATCACCGACCACTGGTTGCCGGCACTCGAAGCTTTCAAGCCACAGATGCTGTTCATCAGCGCCGGCTTCGACGCCCACCGCGAAGACGAGCTCGGCCAGCTCGCGCTGGTCGAGGACGACTACGCCTGGATCACGCGCCAACTAGTCGACGTGGCCGAGCGCCACGCCGGTGGCCGGCTGGTGTCGTGCCTGGAGGGCGGCTACAGCCTCTCGGCCCTGGCTCGCAGCGTGGCCGCGCACCTGCGGGTGCTGGCGGACGTCGCCTAGATGGCGGGCCCGGTCGTGGCGTCGGCCCCGACGGCCGACGAGCTGTCTCGCCTCGTCGCCAACCTCACCAGCCCGTCGGCGCTGATCGAGCTGGCTGCTTTTGTCGGCTGCCTGCTGCTGGCCTGGGTGCTGGTGCGCTTGCTGCGCGGCGCCGAGGCCCCGCGCGAGAACTCGGTTTGGTTCGGCCAGCGCATCGTCGACGGCGTGATGTTCCCGCTGGCGGCGCTGATGCTGGCGCTGCTGGCGCGCTGGCTGCTGCAGGGCGTGGTGCCGACGGCGGTGTTCAAGGTGGTGGTGCCCATCCTGATGTCGCTGGCCGCCATCCGGCTGACGGTGCGCGTGCTGCACCAGGCGTTCCCGACGAGCCAGCTGGTGCGCATGTTCGAGCGCACGTTTTCGTGGGTGGCGTGGATCGCGGTGGTGCTGTGGGTCACGGGCATCCTGCCGGTGCTGCTGCAGGAACTCGACCAGATCACCTGGAAGCTCGGCGGCGCCACCGTCTCTGTGCGCAACCTGATCGAGGGTGCCCTCGGTGCCGTCCTCGTGCTGATGGTGACGCTGTGGCTGAGCTCGCTGCTCGAGCAGCGGCTGCTAAAGGGTGCCACCGAAAACCTGTCGATGCGCAAGATGGCGGCCAATGCGCTGCGCGCGCTGCTGCTCTTCGTGGGGCTGATGTTCGCGCTGTCGGCCGCGGGCATCG
>JBIJAP010000089.1:0-10527 GCA_044345715.1 Rubrivivax sp. | reverse complement strand
ACCGCGCTGGGCGTGCTGGGCGGCGCGCTGGGCGTGGGCATCGGCTTCGGGCTGCAGAAGCTGGCGGCCAACTATGTGAGCGGCTTCGTCATCCTGGCCGAGAACAGCATGCGCATCGGCGACCTGGTGCGCGTCGACAACTTCGAGGGCCGCATCACCGACATCACCACGCGCTACACCAAGATCCGTGCGCTCAACGGCCGCGAGAGCCTGGTGCCGAACGAGATGATGATCACGCAGCGCATCGAGAACCTCACGTTGGCCGACAGCCAGATGCTGCTGACCAGCGTGGTGCAGGTGGCTTATGGCACCGACGTGGCGGCGCTGATGCCGGTGCTGCGCGAGGTGGTTGCGGGCGTGCCGCGGGTGCTGGCCGATCCGCCACCTGGCGTGAACCTCACCGGGTTTGCGGCCGATGGCCTGGAGCTCACGGTCGGGTTCTGGATCGGCGACCCCGAAAACGGGCAGGTCAACGTGCGCACCGACGTGAACCTTGCCGTGCTGGCGGCGCTGAACGAGCGCGGCATCGAGATCCCGTTCCCGCAACGAGTGGTCCACGCCGCCAACCGGCCGGGCGCGTGACGCAGCCGCGGTCGGCCGGGGTCTTTCGCGGGCCGGGGTTTCGTCAGGCGAATTTAGGGATAGAGCCACTACACTCGCGCCGCCCAACGGCGGGAGGGCGCCCAGGCCAGGAGGCCTGCGCCGCGCCACGATGAAGACCACAACATGAGCGCGCTGCTACCCCTGATCGTTCTGCTGCCACTGGTGTTCGGCACCGTGTTGACAGCCCTGGCCGCCGGCGACGAGAGCCCGTCGCGCCGGCGGCTTTGCGCTGGCGTGGCCGGTGGCGTGGCCGGCGCGTCTTTCCTGATGCTGATGGCGCTGGCGCCGACGGCGTTGTCGGGCCCGCTGCTGCTGTGGCAGGCCGATTGGGTGCCGGGCATCGGCCTGAACCTGGGATTCCGGCTCGACGCGCTGGCCTGGATGTTCGCGGCACTCATCACCGGCATCGGCCTGCTCGTCATCCTGTACGCCGCGTTCTACCTGAGCGCCGACGACCCCGTGGGCCGCTTCTACCCGGCGCTGATGCTGTTCATGGCGGCCATGCTGGGCATCGTGCTGTCGGACAACCTGCTGCTGCTGGTGGTGTTCTGGGAGCTGACCAGCATCTCGAGCTTCCTGCTCATCGGCTATTGGAACCGGCTCGAGGAGTCGCGCCGCGGCGCGCGCATGGCGCTGGCCGTCACCGGCGGCGGCGGCCTGGCGCTGCTGGGCGGCGTGGTGCTGCTGGGGCAGATCGCCGGCACCTACGAGCTCTCGGCGATGGTCGCCAAGGCCGACCTGATCCAGGCCCACCCGCTGTACCCTGCGGGGCTGGTGCTGGTGCTGCTGGGTTGCTTCACGAAGAGCGCGCAGGTGCCGTTCCACTTCTGGCTGCCGCAGGCCATGGCCGCGCCCACGCCAGTGTCGGCCTATCTGCACTCGGCCACCATGGTGAAGGCGGGCCTGTTCCTGCTGCTGCGCCTGGACGAGGTGATCGGCGGCACGCCGCTGTTCGAAGGCCTGGTGGCCACCGCCGGCCTCATCACGATGGTGTTCGC
This sequence comes from Rubrivivax sp., assembly GCA_044345715.1. GTDB lineage: Bacteria > Pseudomonadota > Gammaproteobacteria > Burkholderiales > Burkholderiaceae_C > Rubrivivax. The sequence continues at coordinate 8,926 of JBIJAP010000089.1, read as the reverse complement.
CGCCGCGGTGGCGATGTTCAAGCACGACCTGAAAGGCCTGCTGGCCTACAGCACCGTCAGCCACCTGGGCCTGGTCACTTTCCTCATTGGCCTGGCTTCGCCGCTGGCCACGGTGGCGGCGGTGTTCCACATCCTCAACCACGCGGCCTTCAAGGCGGCCCTCTTCATGAGCGCCGGCATCGTCGACCACGAAACCGGCACACGCGACATGCGGCGCCTGGGCGGCCTGATCACGCTGCTGCCGGTGGTGGGCACGCTGGTCATCATCGCCAGCGCGGCCATGGCCGGGCTGCCGCCGTTCAACGGCTTCATCAGCAAGGAAATGATGCTGCACGAGGCTGCCGGCGCGCCCGCCAACGGTCTGTGGGGCGACTTCGGCTGGCTCATCCCGGTGCTCGCCACGCTGGGCGGCCTGTTCTCGGCGGCGTACTCGCTGCGCCTGGTGCACGACACCTTCTTCGGCGCGCCGGCCACCGATCTGCCCAACCCGCACCCGCACGAGCCTCCCTGGGGCATGAAGGCGCCGGTGCTGCTGCTGGTGGGCGTGTGCATCGCGGTGGGGCTGATGCCGATGCTGATCGCCGGGCCGCTGGTCGCGGCGGTATCGACGGCGGTGCTGGGCGCGGCGCCGCCTGCGTTCACGCTGTCGCTGTGGCACGGCTTCAATGCGGCGCTGCTGATGAGCGCCATTGCTGTCGGCGGTGGCGTGGCGCTGTACGCGCTGGTGATGCGCGGCGGCTGGCTGCACCGCGCACCGGCCGGCTGGGTGCAGGCCAAGGGCATCTTCTGGTGGCTGAACGACTTGCTGTTCGAGGGCGCGGGCCGCATCACGCGCCTGCTCGAGAGCCGCTCGCTGCAGAGCTATGCCGCCTGGATGGTGGGCTCGGTCATCGTCGTCGCGGCCTGGGCGCTGCTGTCGCCGGCCGGCGATGCGCCGGGTACAGGCGTGCGCGCCTCGAACCCGGCCTCGGCGCTGGCGGTGGTGGTGTGGCTGCTGGCGCTGGCGGCAGCCACGGGGGCGGTGGTTCTGCAGCGCCAGCGCGTCGTGGCGGTGGTGCTGACGGGCGCGGTGGGCCTGGTGGCCACGCTGACCTTCCTGGCCTTCTCGGCCCCCGACCTGGCGATGACGCAGATCTCGGTCGACGTCGTCTCCACCGTGCTGCTGCTGATGGGCCTGGCGCTGCTGCCGCAGCTGGCCAAGGCCGAGTCCGCGCCCTGGCGGCGCTGGCGCGATGGCTTCCTGGCCGTGGCCGGTGGCGGCGGCATCGCCTGGATCACCTGGCTCGTGCTGACGCGCGACTTCAGCTCCATCAGCTGGTTCTTCATCGAGAAGTCGGTGCCCGAAGGCGGCGGCACGAACATGGTGAACGTGATCCTCGTCGACTTCCGTGGCTACGACACCTGGGGAGAGATCACTGTGCTGGGCATCGCTGCCGTCGGTGTGCTGGCGCTGCTCGACGGCCTGCGCGTGCGCCGCCCGCTGGCCGACGACGCGGGCCTGAGCTGGAGCTTCGGCGCCCCGCCGCTGATGCTGCGCGTGGTGGCGCGCCTGGTGCTGCCCCTGGCGCTGGTGGTGAGCGCCTATGTCTTCTGGCGCGGACACGGCCTGCCGGGTGGCGGCTTCATCGCCGGCCTGATCACCGCGGTGGCGCTGGTGCTGCAGTACATGGCCCATGGCCAGGCCTGGGCCGAGGGTGTGTTGCACGCCGGTGGCGGCCAGCGCTACACGCGTTGGATCGGCAGTGGCCTGCTGCTCGCCGGACTCACTGGCGCGGGCGCCTTCTTCTTCGGCCGCCCCTTCTTTACCAGCACCCATGGCAACCCCGTGCTGCCGCTGCTGGGCGAGGCGCCGCTGGCCACGGTGGCCATCTTCGACCTGGGCGTCTACATCACCGTGGTCGGCGCGACGATGCTGATGCTGTCGGCCCTGGGTGCCGCCAGCAAGGAGCCGCCGCGCGCGGCCGGTGGAGCGCGGGCATGACGCTGAGCCTGGAGTTCCTGGTCGCCACCGGCATTGGCTGGGTCACGGCCTGCGGCATCCTGTTGCTGCTGCGCGGGCGCAGCTTTGCGGTGGTGCTGGGCCTGAGCCTGCTCGGCTACGCCGTCAACGTGTTCATCTTCGTGATGGGCCGGCTCTGGACCGGCGCGCCGCCCATCCTGGGCACCGGCGCCACGGTCTTTGCCGACCCGTTGCCACAGGCCCTGGTGCTGACGGCCATCGTCATCGGCTTCGCCACGACCGGCTTCGTCATCGAGCTCGCGCTGCGCAACCGCCACGACGGCGACAGTGACCATGTCGACGGCCTCAGCGACGAAGACGTGCGCCACCGTGAAGGTCCACCGGAGGGCTACCGTTGAGCTTCCTCGACCATCTGCCGGTGCTCGTGGTGCTGCTGCCGGCGCTCACGGCGGTGGCGCTGCTGTTCATCGGCGACGGCGGCGGCGATGTCCACGGCGGCCACGGCCACCACCGGCTGAAGTGGGCGCGGCGCGTGTCGCTCGGATCGGTGCTGGTGTTTGCGCTGCTTGCCGCACTGCTGGTGGCGCGCGCGGCCGACGGCAGCATCCTCGTCGTTCGCGTGGGCGAGTGGCCGGCGCCCTTCGGCATCGCGCTTGTGGTTGACCGGCTCGGCGCGCTGATGGTGGCGCTCACCGCCGCTGTGGCCGTGCCGGTGCTGCTGTACGCCACTGGCGGCTGGGACAGCCACGGCCGCCACTTTCACCCGATCTTCCAGTTCCAGTTGATGGGGCTGGCCGGCGCCTTCGTCACCGGCGACCTGTTCAACCTGTTCGTGTTCTTCGAGGTTCTGCTGATCGCCAGTTATGTGCTGATGCTGCATGGCCAGGGGCGCGAGCGCTTCAAGGCCGGCCTGCACTACGTGGTGCTCAACCTCGTGGCGTCGGCGCTGTTCCTCATCGGCGTGTCGCTGCTGTACGCGCAGACCGGCACGCTGAACCTGGCCGACCTGGCGCTGCGCGTGCCGCAGCTGCAGGGCGACGACGCGGCCATCGCGCAGGCCGCGGGCCTGGTGCTGCTGGTGGTGTTCGGCTTCAAGGCGGCGCTGGTGCCGCTGGCGGTGTGGCTGCCGGGCACCTACGCCGCCACCAGCGCGCCGGTGGCGGCCCTGTTCGCCATCATGACGAAGGTCGGCGTGTATTCGCTGCTGCGCGTGCACGGTGTGGTGTTCGGCGATGGCGCCGGCAGCGGGCCCGCCACAGGCCCGGCGGCGATGGCAGCCGAGCCCTGGATCCTGCCACTGGCGCTGGCCACCTGTGGCGTGGGCGTGATGGGCGCGCTGGCCTCGCGCACGCTGCCGCGGCTCGTGGCCTGGCTCACGGTGGCCTCGGTGGGCACGGTGCTCGTGGGGGTGGGCCTGTTCACCCCTGCGGCCTGGGCGGCGTCGCTGTACTACATGATTAACAGCACGCTGGTGATCGCCGGCCTGTTCCTGCTGGGCGAGATCGTGGCCTCGCAGCGCGGGAATGCCGCCGATCACCTCGAGCCCGGCCCGGCCGTCGGCCAGCCGGTGCTGCTGGGCCTGGCGATGCTGCTGGCCGCGGCCTCGGCGGCCGGGTTGCCGCCGCTGCCGGGCTTCATCGGCAAGCTGATGCTGCTGGAGGCCGCCGCATCGCACGCCTGGGTCGTGCCGGTGTGGGCTGTGGTGCTGGGCGCTGGCTTCCTGACGCTGGTGGGCCTGGCGCGCGCCGGCAGCATCCTGTTCTGGCACGTGCGCGACGACCTGCCGGCCTGCACCGCCCCGGGCGGCAGCCTGCGGCTGCAAGGCGCGATGGTCCTGCTGCTGGCCCTGACAGTGGCGGTGAGCGTGTTCGCCGGCCCGGTGCAGCGCTACACCGCCGCGGCGGCTGCGCAACTGGGCGACCGCGCCGCTTACGGCCGCGCTGTGCTGGGCGACAACGTCCAGACGACGCGGCCCTATCGCTTCGATGCCCCCGCTGCACCGTCTGCGCCCGAGGCTCCGCGATGAAACCTCCCATCACATCGACGAATACCCCGACGAGCACCCCGACGAGCACCCCGCCCGGCTGGTTCGCCCACCCGGTGATGTCGGCGCTGGTGGCGGCCACCTGGCTGCTGCTGCGCGAGAGCGCCGGGCCGGCCGATCTGTTGTGGGCGGCGGTGTTCGGGCTCGTGATCCCGCGCCTGATCCACCGTTTCCTCGGCCCTGCCGTGCGGCCGCGCGCGTGGTGGGTGGCGCTGCGCCTGACGGGTGTGGTGCTCTACGACATCGTGATGTCCAACCTGACGGTCGCGCGCATCGTGCTCGACCCCGTCTCGTCGCCGCAGCCGGCCTGGGTGCCGATCAAGCTGGACACGACGCACCCGACGGCCATCGTGCTGTTCGCCACCATCATCACCACCACGCCGGGCACGGTGAGCTGCGTCGTCGACGAGCAGCGCGGCGAGATCCTCGTGCACGCGCTGGACTGCACCGACGTGGCCGGCGCGGCTGAACAGATGAAGGAGCGCTACGAGCGCCCGCTGATGGAGATCTTCGGATGACGCCGTCCTTCATCTCGCTGGCGCTGATATTCGCGGTGGGCGCGGTGGGCGTGGCGATGCTTCTGTGCGGCTGGCGGCTCGTGCGCGGGCCGACCTTGCCCGACCGCGTGCTCGCGCTCGACACGCTGTACGTCAATGTCGTGGCCTTCGTGGTGCTGCTGGGCATCCAGCAGGGCACCGGGCTGTACTTCGAGGCGGCGCTGCTGATCGCGCTATTGGGCTTTGTCTCCACCGTGGCGCTGGGTCGTTACCTGCAGCGCGGCGATGTTATCGAATGAGGGGCAGCACGATGAACCTCCACGTCATGAACCATCTCGAGCAACTGCCGGCCGCCTGGCAGGCCGTGATCATCGTGATGCTGCTGGTCGGCGGCGTGTTCGCCCTGGTGGGTGGCATCGGCCTTGTCCGGTTTCGCGACTTCTACATGCGGCTGCATGCGCCGACCAAGGCCACGACGCTGGGCGTGGGCGGTGTGCTGCTGGCGTCGATGGCGGCGAGTGCGGCGCAGGGCACGTTGTCGGTGGCCGAGCTGCTGATCACGCTGTTCATCTTCGTCACGGCGCCGGTGTCGGCCAACCTGCTCGCGCAGGCCGCGCTGCACCGGCGCGAGCCCAGCGTGGCGCCGCCGCCGCCGGAGCAGCCGCAGCGCTGAACACCCGAGTTCAGCCCGGGTCGGTGGGCTTGGATCGAGAGCCGAACATAGCCACCACCAGAGTGACGATGGTGATGGGGACCACGAAGCCCATCATCACGCCCGAGAACGCCGGCAGCGCCGCGTGCTGCTGCGACGCCATGATGAGGTAGGCCACGTAGGCCACGTAGTAGCCGAGGAACACGCCACCCTCCCAGCGAGCGATCTCGCGGCCGGTCATGAACACCGGCAGGCAGGCCAGCGCCACGGCCAGCATCACCCAGATGTCGAAGGCCAGCAGCGAGGGCGCCATCGCCAGCCCCATGTCGCCCGACACCAGGCCCGACAAGCCCAGGCAGCCCAGGATGTTGAAGGTGTTGCTGCCGACCACGTTGCCCACCGCGATGTCGCGTTCGCCCTTGATGGCGGCGGTGATGCTGGTGGCGACCTCGGGCATGCTGGTGCCGGCGGCCACGATGGTGAGCCCGATGACCAGGTCGCTGACTCCCATCGCCTTGGCGAACGAGATCGCGGCGGTGACCAGGTACTCCGAGCCAAAGACCAGCGCCGCCAGGCCCACGACGATGAGCAGCAGCTGCATCGGCAGCTTGTCGTCCCAGGCCCCGGCCTCGGCGGGCTTCACCTCGGCGGCGTACTCGTCCTTGGCAGCCTGCGTTTCGCGCCGTGACTGCACGACCAGGAACACGGTGTAGACGATCAGCAGCGCGAACAGCAAGGCGCCGTCCAGGAACGACAGCGTGCCATCCAGCCCCAGCGCCAGCAGCAGCAGGCTGGCACCCAGCATGATGGGCACCTCTTGCCGGATGAGCTGGATGTTGACGATCAGCGGCGTGATCAGCGCGCTGATGCCCAGGATGAACAGCACGTTGAAGATGTTGCTGCCGACCACGTTGCCGATGGCGATGTCGGGGTTGCCGTCGAGCACGGCACCCACGCTCACCGCCACCTCGGGCGCGCTGGTGCCGAAGGCCACGATGGTGAGGCCCACCACCAGCGGGCTGATGCCGAACGACAAGGCCAGTTTCGACGCGCCACGCACCAGTGCGTTGGCCCCCACGACAAGCAGCACGAGGCCGCCGACAAACATGAGCAGGTTCATGGGGCTGGCACTGTAGAGCGTCTTGCCGCGTTGCCATCGCAGGCGGCCGTTGGGGCCTTGTCTGCCCAGGGGCGGGCTTGACGGGCCTGTTACTCTGTTGGGAATGCGTTCGCAAAAAGAGCCTCAGTTCCCCCGCCTGCGGCGCCCTGCCACGGGCTGGGTGTTGCTCGTCCTGCTCTGGAGCCTGGGCCAGGCCCTGGCGCTGGGTCACCGCGTCGGCGATGGCGCGGCCGACCACCACGCGCGCCACGCGCACGCCATCGGGGGCGAGCACGAGGAAGGCAGCGCGCAATGCCGCCTGATCGACCAGGCAGGCCTGGCCGAGGCCCTGCCTTCGGCCGTTGTCCATGCGCCGTTGCTGCCTGGCCCCTGCCAGGCCCACCCGGCCCTGGCGCCAATGGCCTTGGGTGCCGCTCCGTTGCCCGCTTACGAGGCCCGGGCACCGCCGATCGCCTGAGCGCGTTTGCCTGCCCCTGGCGCGCTTCGTGGCGTGCCGGGCTCTCCCGTGCCCGACAAGGAAGACCCATGACCCATCCCGCATTCCACCCGCGGCGCTCGCGCCTGGCCGCAGCTGCCGCGCTGGCCGCTGCCGCGCTGGCCGCTGCCGCGTGCAGCCCGCTTGCCGTCCAGGCCCAGACCGCCTCCGACCCCGTCGTCATCACGGCCAACCCGCTTGGCCGTGCCGACCCGGCACGGCCCGTTGCCGTGCTCACGGGCGACGCGCTGCTGCTGCGCCGCGCCGGTACGCTGGGCGAAACGCTCGACGGCCTGGCCGGCGTCGCCGGCAGCGGCTTCGGCGCCAACGCCAGCCGCCCGGTGATCCGCGGCCTCGACGGCGACCGCATCCGGCTGCTCGACAACGGCGCCGGCCTGGTCGACGCCAGCAACCTGAGCTTCGACCACGCGGTGGCCGTCGACCCGCTGGTGGTCGAGCGCATCGAGGTGCTGCGCGGCCCGGCGGCGCTGCTGTATGGCGGCAACGCCACCGGCGGCGTCGTCAATGCCATCGACAACCGGATCCCGCGTGAACGCATCACCGGCCTGTCCGGCCGCGCCGAGTTGCGACTGGGTGGAGCGGCCTCCGAGCGGGGCGGCGCCGCGGTGCTGGAAGGGGGTGCGGGCGGCCTGGCCTGGCACGTGGACCTCGCCTCGCGCAAAGCCGACGACCCGCGCACGCCGCGCTTCACGCCCGTGGCCGACGGCGAACCGCTCGAGCCCGCCACGCGCGTGCGCAACGCCGCTTCCGACAGCCGGGCCGGCGCCGTGGGCGCGGCCTGGGTGTCGGGCGGCGGCTATCTCGGCTTCTCGCTGGACCGCATGGACCACGACTACGGCGTCACCGTCGAGCCCGACGTCACGATCCGGCTGCTGCGCGAACGCGCGGCGCTGGCGGGCGAGTGGCGGGCACTGCCGGGGCCCTTGTCCAGCGTCTCGCTGAAGGCCTCGCGCACCCGCTATGCCCACGAAGAGATCGAAGGCAGCGGCGAGGTCGGCACGCGCTTCGCCAGCTCCGGCGACGAACTGCGCGCTGAACTCCGCCACAAGCCGCTGGCGGGGCTGGAGGGCGTCTTCGGCGTGCAGACCGAGCGGCTGGACTTCTCAGCGCTCGGCGAAGAGGCCTTCGTGCCGGGCACGTTGACGAAAAGCAGCGCGCTCTTCGTGCTGGAGGAGTTCACGCTCGGCGCGGCCACCTTCAGCGCCGGCCTGCGCAGCGAACGTGTGACGGTGTCGACCGATGGCGACGCGCCCGAGGCCGCCGAGCCGCGCTTCGGGGCTGCGCTATCGCGCAGCTTCTCGCCCACGAGCCTGTCGCTCGGCGCCCGCTTCGATCTCGGCGGCGGCTGGCAGGCCCTGGGCCAGGTGGGCCGCACGCAGCGCGCGCCGGCCTACTACGAGCTGTACGCCGACGGCCTGCACCTGGCCACCGCGGCCTACGAGATCGGGGACACCACGCTGGGGCTGGAGTCGAGCCGGCACGTGGAGTTCGGCTTCGCATTCCGCCGCGCCGGCACCCGGCTGGCGGTGAACGTGTTCTCGACGCGTTTCAGCCGCTACATCGCGCTGCGCGACACCGGCAACGTGGTCACGCTGCCAGCCGAGGCGCCCGGCGAGCCCGACATCGAAGTGCCCGAATACCGCTTCGAGGGCGTGCGTGCGCGACTCGTGGGTGCGGAGATCGAGGCCTCGACGACGCTGCCGCTGGCAGGCGCGCCGCTGGTGCTGAGCAGCACGCTCGATCTGGTGCGGGGCGACGATCTCGACCGCAAGGAGCCGCTGCCGCGCCTGCCGCCGCTGCGCCTGCGCGTCGGTGCGGCCTGGACGCTCGGCCACACCACGGTGGGCGCCGACATCCGCCACTCCGCACGCCAGGGCCGCGTGCCGGCCACCGACACCGCCACGCCTTCGGCCACGGTGCTGGATCTGTGGCTGCGCGGCCGTCTAGCGGCGCTGCCAGGCTTGAGCTGGTACGCGAAGCTGGCCAATGCCACCGACGAGCTGGCTTTCAACGCGGCCGCGGTGGCCACGGTGCGCGGCTTGTCTCCGGCGCCTGGCCGGGCGCTCTCTGCCGGGATGCAGTGGCGCTGGTGAAGCAGGGGCGCTGAGCCAGCGATGATGTCGCGGCGCTGGCGCCTCAAGGCGCCAGCCGCTCCCG
>JBIJAP010000307.1:0-4618 GCA_044345715.1 Rubrivivax sp. | reverse complement strand
GCGGCACTCCGAAGCGCAGCACGCCGCGCGTCATGCCAGGCCCCGCAAGGCGAAGGCACTGACCAGCATGCCGATGACGAACAGCGTGACGCCCAGGCCGCTGAACCAGATCGCCCGTTCCACCGGCGCGGCGATGAAGCGGCGCGCCAATACCAGTTGCGCCAGCACCAGCGCGCCGATGGCCGCCGCATGCACTGGCCGCCCCCAATCGAGCAGCATGGCGATCACCAGCACCTGCGCCAGCACCATGGTGCCGGCGGCGGCGATGGCCGCGTTGCGCGGTCCCAGTTGCACCGGCAGCGAGGCGATGCCCATCTGGCGGTCGCCGGCGATGGACTTGAAGTCGTTGAGCGTCATGATGCCGTGAGCCCCGGCGCTGTACAGCGCGGCCAGGATCAGCGAGCGCAGGTCAGGCATCTGCCCGCCGGCCATGACGGCGGCCCCCGTGACCCAGGCCAAGCCCTCGTAGCTGATGCCGCAGGCGGCATTGCCCCACCAGCCGTTGCGCTTCAGGCGCAGCGGCGGCGCGCTGTAGGCCCAGGCCAGCAGCAGGCCCAGCACCGCGGCACCAAAACCCCAGGGGCCGAGCACCATCGACAGCAGCAGCGACAGCAGCGTCCAGATGATCGCGACGTACAGGCCCCAGCGGCCCGGCATGCGCCCCGAGGGGATGGGCCGGTTGGGCTCGTTGATGGCGTCGACGTGGCGGTCGAACCAGTCGTTGACGGCCTGGCTCGTGGCGCAGACCGCCGGGCCAGCCAGCAGCACACCGGCGATCACGAGCCCGACGCGCCCGTCCAGCGACTGGCCCGAGGCCACGACGCCGCAGCCGAAGGCCCACATCGGCGGGAACCAGGTGATCGGTTTGAGCAGTTCGGCGACAGCCGAAGGCGCAGGTAAAGCCATGGCGCATGGTGCGCTGAAGGCTTCACTCCGTCAATCCGAATTTACATGCGCAGCGTCAAGTTGGATTGACTAAGTCCGCGGCGAGGCAGCGGCGAGCCCGGCGTGGCTCAATCGTCGCCGTCGTTGGCGGCGTCGGCGCCACCAAGGCCGTAACGCCGCAGCTTGACGTACAGGCTCTGCCGCGAAAGACCCAGGAACTGGGCCGCCAGCGCCCGGTTGTTGTGCGTCATCTGCAGCGCGGTCTCGATGCACAGCTGCTCGATGACCTCGGCCGTTTCGGCCACGATGTCCTTCATCGGCACGCGCCCGACGAGCTCGGTCAGCTCGGTGGGCGAGCGGCCCAGGCGCGCCGAATTGCGCTCGCCACCTTCCATGCGCCGGCCGATGTCGCGGATGGCGAATGCCAGCGCCGGGGTGGCACCGGCATCCAGCCGCGTCGCGGCGATCTCGACCTCGTGCTCGATGCCGATCTCGCCGCGCAGCGCCGTCGGGAACGCGGCCACGACCGCGGTGTTGCGCAGATTGGTCAGCAGCACGTTCAGCTCGACGCCCGTGCGGCCGAGCCAGCGATCGAGGAGTTCGCCGCGCGCGGCGTCGGGGCCCGCCAGTTGCGCGAGCTCGGCAAAGGCGGTGTTGGCCCGCAGCACCCGGCCTTGCGCGTCGGTGAACACCAGCGCGTCGGCGGTCTGGCGCTCGTAGGCCTCGAGCAGGTGCAGATGGCTGTCGGGCGCCGCCGCCGCGCCCGCGCGCGCGCCGCGCCGTCCGGCCGCCGGGGCCTGGCTGGCGGCGCGCACGCGCACCAGCAACTGCGCCGACTGTTGTTGCCGGAAGACAGCGATCGACACCTCGTACTCGGTGTCGGGTGCGCTCGCCGGGGGTGCCGCCAGGCGCGCCCGCGCGCGCTCGGGCGTGGCGTCCAGTCCCCCGCCGCGCGAGGCGGTGAGCAACTGCTGCAGCCGGGCCTGCGACGACGCCTCGAACAGCCCCAGCAGCGCAGCACCGGCCAGGCGGCCGGGGGCGCGGCTGAACAGGGTCTCGGCCGCGGGGTTGGCCTCGAGCACCTTCAGCGACAGCCCGTCGGCGATGAGCACCGCCTCGATGGCGGTCTGGAACAGCGTGCGGTAGCGGGTTTCGGCCTCGCGGAAGCGCCAGTAGTCGCGCTCCATGGCCTGTTGGGCATCGACGAGCCGGCGTTGCAACTGGGCCGTGGCGCGCAGGTCGCGACCCATGGCCAGCAGGGCGGGCTTGCGAGCCGGCGGGTCGTCGGCGAGCGTGAATGCGGTGTAGCTGACGGGGACGTCGTCCTGCCCGGCCACCGCATGGTTGACCTGCCGCCAGCGCGCCGGCTGGCCAGCGCGGGCATCGGCCAGCAGTGCATCGACCTTGTCGCGACCCTCGACGGTGACGAGCTCGCGCCAGGGGCGTCCACGCCAGTCGGTGCCCAGCAGGTTGGCGAGCTGGTCGTCGGGGATGTGGAGATCGAGCACCTGACCGTCGCGGTCGAGGACCAGCACCACGTCGCTGGCAGTGCCCAGCAGCCGGTTCGCGACCTGGGCGTCGATGTCTCCGATGAGGTACTGCTTCCGGTTCGTCGAGCGCCTCATCCGAGGCTTTCGAGCGGACGACGGCGGTGGCTTACCGATCTCAAGGCATTCTCGCGATGGCAGTTCGTCAAGTCATGCGCGCTCGTCCGGACTGCTCTTGCACGCGGCTTGCCACGATGGACTCGGCGAGGCTCGGGGCATTGCGCCCGTCCGTGGTGGCATCTGCCCCCACTTCGCCAGCCCATTCGGGGTGAATCGAAAACAGCGGCCCGCCGACCAGCACCACCAGTGCGGTGTTGCGGGAGGCCGAACGCACAGCTGCAATGGTATCTCGCAACCAGGGCAGGCTGAGTTCGCTGCCGATGGAAAAACCCGCCACGTCGAACCAGTCGCGCCGCACCCAGGCCACGGCCTCGACGCCGACGCCGGCCACCCCACCCAGAACGTCCCAGCCATCGCGGCGGAAGAACTCGGCCACCATCGACAGGCCGAACATGTGCTGCTCGGAGTCGGGCTGCGTCAGCAGCACGCGGCGGCCATTGCTCGGGTGCTCGACCTCGCGGCCGAAATCGGGGCTCAGATGCCGCATCAGACGCTGTAGGCGACCCAGGCTCACGGTGGCGGTAGCGAAATCGACGCGGTCCTGCTCCCAGAGCGAACCGATCTCGCGCGCCGCCGGCGTGAGCAGATCGATGTACAGCGAGCTGACCGAGACGCCGCGCTGCCGCAGCAACTGCACCACCTGCTCGGTGTGCTCGTCGTCTTCGCGAACCAGCGCGGTCACGAACTCCTGCACCTCCGCGGCACTGGGCATCGGCCCTGCAGGGGCAGCGATCTCGCGGTGCTGGCGCACCAGCCGCGGGATGACATCGGTTTCGAGCGTGCGGGTCAGACGCGAGACGCGCAGGCGAACGGCGCTGAGATCGCCATCGACGCCGGCCACGCCCGCAGGCCCGGCACCCCCGGGCCAGACGACCGGTTCGGGCGCGCACTCTTGAACGGCTGGGGGCCGTCGCGACGGCTTGGGTCGCATACCTGGTACCTCCTCACCCCCGCAGGTGCCGCCCCGCAGGGCGGCTGCCGCGGACCCCGCCTCGGTTCGCCGACCCTCTCCAACCCGGGGTTCACCCCAGGTGGAGCCTTGGTCAGCCCGAAGGCCGTGACGCGGATCCGACTGCTTTGCCGCGTAAGACAACTTCGCCACTTTTACACCCGCGATGAACCGAGGTCAAAAGGCAAAGCGGAAGGCTTGCCCGATTGACTTTGCGGCCGCCAAGGCGCAAGGCCGAAGCCTGTGACGTCGTCTTGCCGAGCGGCTGCACTCATCGGGCGGTCTCCTGCAGCCCCCCATGGGGCGGTCGTTCGGGGCCATGCTGCACTGGCCGATGTGTCAATGTCAGTTTACGTCTATCTCGATTGACATTCAATGCCCGAGCCCCTAGGCTGCCTTCATCCCCGCATTTCCGGGACGAGACCGCAAGAGCCTGAGCAGTAGATGATGTCCACGCACCCCCAAGCCGCCACCCGCCGGACCCCGCTGTACACCCCGGAGCAGCGCCTTCGGCGCGATGCATCGGCCTGGACGCTGGTGCAGGGCGTGCTGGCCCCGCTGCAGTTTCTGGTCTTCGCTGCCAGCGTCGTGCTGGTGCTGCGCTACCTGGCCACCGGCGCCGGCTACGAGCTGGCCACGACCTCGGTGGTGCTCAAGACGCTGCTGCTGTACGCGATCATGGTCACCGGCTGCATCTGGGAGAAGGTGGTCTTCGGCGTGTACCTGTTCGCCGAGGCCTTCTTCTGGGAAGACGTGTTCAGCATGCTCGTGCTGGCCCTTCACACCGCCTACCTCGCCGCACTGTTTGGCGGGTGGCTGGCGCCGCAGGGCCTGATGCTGCTGGCGCTGGCGGCCTACGCGGCCTACCTGATCAATGCCACGCAGTTTCTGCTGAAGCTGCGCGCCGCGCGGCTGGCCGCGCGCGACGCCGATGCAGCCGAGCAGGGAGTACCCGCATGAACGCTGTGATTCCGCTTCACCCGCAAACGGCCGGCTGCAGCACCGCGCCGGTGATCCGCGAGCGTGGCCAACACGAGGTCTTCTGCGGCCTCACCGGCATCGTCTGGCTGCACCGCAAGATCCAGGACGCGTTTTTCCTCGTGGTGGGCTCGCGCAC